>CABYVI010000027.1 GCA_902522415.1 uncultured SAR116 cluster alpha proteobacterium
GTTCTGACGCTGAGGCGCGAAAGCGTGGGGAGCAAACAGGATTAGATACCCTGGTAGTCCACGCCGTAAACGATGTCTGCTAGGTGTCGGGAGGTAACCTCTCGGTGCCGCCGCTAACGCATTAAGCAGACCGCCTGGGAAGTACGGCCGCAAGGCTAAAACTCAAAGGAATTGACGGGGGCCCGCACAAGCGGTGGAGCATGTGGTTTAATTCGAGGCAACGCGAAGAACCTTACCAGCCCTTGACATGGGTAGTATGGATTTTGGAGACAATTTCCTTCAGTTCGGCTGGCTACCACACAGGTGCTGCATGGCTGTCGTCAGCTCGTGTCGTGAGATGTTGGGTTAAGTCCCGCAACGAGCGCAACCCTCATCTTCAGTTGCTAACGCTTAGGGCGAGCACTTTGGAGAAACTGCCTGGGATGACTAGGAGGAAGGCGAGGATGACGTCAAGTCCTCATGGCCCTTATGGGCTGGGCTACACACGTGCTACAATGGCGGTGACAACGGGAAGCAATAGGGCAACCTTGAGCAAATCCCCAAAAACCGTCTCAGTTCGGATTGTACTCTGCAACTCGAGTGCATGAAGTTGGAATCGCTAGTAATCGTGGATCAGCATGCCGCGGTGAATACGTTCCCGGGCCTTGTACACACCGCCCGTCACACCATGGGAGTTGGTTTTACCCGAAGGCGGTGCGCTAACCTTTTAGGAAGCAGCCGACCACGGTAGGGTCAGCGACTAGGGTGAAGTCGTAACAAGGTAGCCGTAGGGGAACCTGCGGCTGGATCACCTCCTTTCTAAGGATGTTTCTGGTGGATATTACATCACCATCCATGAATTCCTTCCGATATATATACAGGCGCGTAGCTCAGTTGGTTAGAGCGCACGACTGATAATCGTGAGGTCGGCAGTTCAAATCTGCCCGTGCCTACCATAATTGCGCACAAGACTGCGATTATAGTATATATTGGAATGAATATGCCAACTTGATTGGTAGCTATTTGATAAAGTTAGTGATTAGATCTCAAGAACATTTGCATATGAAGCTTGACCGCATTCATATGCTATGCTTGCGTTCCGTATATTGGTTGTATTTAGATACTGCCTTCGTATACGGTGCGATCAAGCGTCTTAAAGGGCATTTGGTGGATGCCTTGGCGTTGAGAGGCGATGAAGGACGTAATACGCTGCGATAAGCTGTGGGGAGGCGCGAATAGCCTTTGATCCGCAGATTTCCGAATGGGGAAACCCGGCCCGTAGGGTCATCCTGCAAAGGAAGCAAACCCGGTGAACTGAAATATCTAAGTAACCGGAGGAAAGGACATCAACCGAGACTCCGCGAGTAGTGACGAGCGAAAGTGGACCAGGCCAGTGATCATAACTGAGAAAACTAAAACTGTCTGGAAAGGCAGGCCAAAGAGGGTGATAGCCCCGTATAGGTAATGCTCAGATTTGATCCTCGAGTAGGGCGGGACACGTGAAATCCTGTCTGAACATGGGGGGACCACCCTCCAAGCCTAAGTACTCCTCAACGACCGATAGCGAACAAGTACCGTGAGGGAAAGGTGAAAAGAACCCCTATTAGGGGAGTGAAACAGACCTGAAACCGAATGCTTACAAACAGTTGGAGCCACATTAAGTGGTGACAGCGTACCTTTTGTATAATGGGTCAGCGAGTTACTTTATCGAGCAAGCTTAAGCCGTTAGGTGTAGGCGCAGCGAAAGCGAGTCTGAATAGGGCGTGCAGTTCGATGGAGTAGACCCGAAACCGGGTGATCTAGCCATGGGCAGGTTGAAGATGCGGTAACACGCATTGGAGGACCGAACCCACCTATGTTGAAAAATGGGGGGATGACCTGTGGCTAGGGGTGAAAGGCCAATCAAACCCGGAGATAGCTGGTTCTCCGCGAAAACTATTTAGGTAGTGCGTCAGATGTTTACCGCAGGGGGTAGAGCACTGGATGGGCTAGGGGGGCGCGAGCCTTACCAAACCTAACCAAACTCCGAATACCTGTAAGTATAGTCTGGCAGACAGACTATGGGTGCTAAGGTCCATAGTCGAAAGGGAAACAGCCCAGACCACCAGCTAAGGTCCCAAAGTTATGGTTAAGTGGGAAAGGATGTGGGAAGGCCAAGACAGCCAGGAGGTTGGCTTAGAAGCAGCCATCCTTTAAAGATAGCGTAACAGCTCACTGGTCTAGATAAGCCGGCCTGCGCCGAAGATGTAACGGGGCTTAAACCATACACCGAAGCTGTGGACATACGTTTACGTATGTGGTAGCGGAGCGTTCCGTAAGTCTGTGAAGTTGTGCCGCGAGGCATGATGGAGATATCGGAAGTGAGAATGCTGACATGAGTAGCGATAAAGAGTGTGAGAAACACTCTCGCCGAAAGCCTAAGGGTTCCTGCGCAATGCTAATCAACGCAGGGTTAGTCGGCCCCTAAGACGAGGGCGAAAGCCGTAGTCGATGGGAACACGGTTAATATTCCGTGACCTGGCAGTGGTGACGAATACCGTATATTGTCTTTTCTTATTGGATTGATAAAGGCAGTGAAGGTGTTCCAGGAAATAGCCCTGCCGCTAAGACCGTACCCGAAACCAACACAGGTAGGCAGGTAGAGCATACCAAGGCGCTTGAGAGAACGATGTTGAAGGAACTCGGCAAATTACATCCGTAACTTCGGGAGAAGGATGGCCTCTGTTAAGGCAACTTTTCAGAGGTGGCACAGACTAGGGGGTGGCGACTGTTTATTAAAAACACAGGGCTCTGCGAAGTGGATAACACGACGTATAGGGTCTGACGCCTGCCCGGTGCTGGAAGGTTAAGAGGAGAGGTGCAAGCTTCGAATTGAAGCCCCAGTAAACGGCGGCCGTAACTATAACGGTCCTAAGGTAGCGAAATTCCTTGTCGGGTAAGTTCCGACCTGCACGAATGGCGTAACGACTTCCCCGCTGTCTCCAACATCGACTCAGCGAAATTGAATTCCCCGTGAAGATGCGGGGTACCCGCGGTCAGACGGAAAGACCCCGTGCACCTTTACTACAACTTTACAGTGGCATCAGAATGAAAATGTGTAGAATAGGCGGGAGACTTTGAAGCCATGGCGCCAGTCGTGGTGGAGTCGACCAGTGAAATACCGCCCTTTTTCCTTCTGTTGTCTAACCGCGGCCAGTGAAGCCTGGTCCGGGACCCTGTATGGTGGGTAGTTTGACTGGGGCGGTCGCCTCCCAAAGAGTAACGGAGGCGCGCGAAGGTAAGCTCAAGCTGGTCGGACATCAGCTGTAGAGTGCAATGGCAAAAGCTTGCCTGACTGCGAGACTGACAAGTCGAGCAGAGACGAAAGTCGGTCATAGTGATCCGGTGGTTCTGAGTGGAAGGGCCATCGCTCAACGGATAAAAGGTACGCCGGGGATAACAGGCTGATACCCCCCAAGAGTCCACATCGACGGGGGTGTTTGGCACCTCGATGTCGGCTCATCACATCCTGGGGCTGGAGCAGGTCCCAAGGGTTTGGCTGTTCGCCAATTAAAGTGGTACGTGAGCTGGGTTTAGAACGTCGTGAGACAGTTCGGTCCCTATCTGCCGTGGGTGTACGAATCTTGAGAGGAGCTGTCCCTAGTACGAGAGGACCGGGATGGACGCACCACTAGTGTACCGGTTGTAGCGCCAGCTGCACCGCCGGGTAGCCATGTGCGGAAGGGATAACCGCTGAAAGCATCTAAGCGGGAAGCCCCCCTCGAAACCAGGATTCGCTGAGAACCGTGGAAGACTACCACGTTGATAGGTCAGGTGTGGAAGCGCAGTAATGTGTGAAGCTAACTGATACTAATAGTTCGATCGGCTTGATCGGCCGTATGCGAAGGCAGTGCCTAGCACTGCTTTGGAACAAAAGCTTGAGATCTATTCATTTATCAATACTGCTGTAGCTGAATGGCTTGGTGGTTATGGCGAGGGGCCAACACCCGATCCCATTCCGAACTCGGCCGTTAAAACCCTCAGCGCTGATGGTACTGCATCTTAAGGTGTGGGAGAGTAAGTCGCTGCCAAGCCTTTCAGCTACAGCATTTTTTTTTGACGCGGGGTGGAGCAGCCCGGTAGCTCGTCAGGCTCATAACCTGAAGGTCGTAGGTTCAAATCCTACCCCCGCAACCAAATAAACATCATTAATTAATTTCTACGTTATTTAATGTAAGATTTATAACCTTCTGCTCAACAATGTTAAATAATCTTAACCTCAAAATCCATTTCTTCCTGGAAATTCAGGAGGTTGTTTCCGTGCATTATCCATTTTCAACCAAAGCCTTAATAATTTCCGACGCTCCTCTTCTTTAATGCTGTCCTCAAAACCATTACGTGAGTGCAAAACCAGGTGATTATTTGCAAATTGGATATCACCAGGTTTTAGCATCATATCAACACGTAACTCTGGTCGAGCAATAATACTATCCAAAATATCTAGTGCTTCAATTTCTACAGGTGATAAAGGAGACTTTCTTAAATCATGCCCGAGCTCAATATACTGCCTTAGGTATCTAAAATTTAATTTACCTTCATGCCAAGCAAAAAGTGATGTAGGACTGGGTAATTCTTCTCCTAAATGGGCATAGTACCACTGTTTGTAAAATAAACCCACATACTCAGGAAACTCTTGTAGTAGAATATTGTAAACTGAAGGCACTGAAACTAAACTACTTAAACCACCAGTTTTTGCCATTCGAATACAAAACAGTCCAACGACATCAGAGGGGTCTGTATGATATGGTAAGTATAAATTTGTCTCATAAACTCGAGTGTTTTTATTTTCTTTGTCACCAATATTCATGACAGTGCCAATTAAATCACCATTGAAATTCTGTGGGACAGGTTGTCCCATATTCAACCCCAAACCATAATAAAAAGCATTAATATCATCTTCATTATAAGAATTAATCGGGAACCCACTCAAAACAATAAAACCTCTACCGTGCTCTAATTCATTAGAAAAAACCTTTAACTTTTTATGTAGATTGGGTAATTGAAAATCGGTTTTTGAAAAATTTGGAAATATTAAATTGTTACTTCTTAAAACTTTAAGTGCTATATCGATTTCAGCCAGATCTTCACTGCTAAGGCTATAAATCCAATTATTATCACTTTTAAATGTCTTCGCATTCCAAACTGAAGCACCACTAAGTTTTGAACGTAATATCTTGTTCATACAAGAGAACATTACACTAGTTACTTAAAATTACCAGAAGCAATCGCTTTATAATGTTATCAAAGATCAAAAATACTTGGTAATCTGAACCTCTTTAAGGCAAACAAAATGTGAAGAAACAATATGTTTATAAGTAGATAGTTCTTAATATATAATTAATATTTCTATATCTATCATTTGTTAATTGTGGTTTTATTAAAGCTATTATTAAGTGTTTGTGAAGGTTATCGTATAAAATATTTAATTAAACTATATTTACTAGTTTCAAAAATTTCGCTTCGATAGGTAATTATAGTTTAGAATTATTGAAAGGGAAGCACACGTGTACCCAGATTTGAAGTTATTCATTGATGGTAAATGGCGAAAATCTGATACAGACATTCCTGTAATTAATCCTGCAACTGAAGAGAGCATAGGACATCTCCCTTGTGCTTCGACAAATGATTTGGATGATGCACTTGAAGCGGCTGTCAAAGGATTTGAGATTTGGCAAAGAACATCTCCTCGCGAACGAGCTAATACAATACTGCGCGCAGCCTCATTAATGCGCAAACGTCAGGATGACATTGCCCAATCTATAACTCAGGAACATGGAAAACCATTAAAACAGTCAAAATCAGAGGTCATTCGTGGAGCTGAATTTTTTGAATGGGATGCAGGTGAAGCAATGAGGACTTACGGTAGGGTCATACCAGCAGCTCCTGGTCATAAATATTCTGTTCATCATCAACCAATAGGTGTCGTTGCTGCTTTCTCCCCTTGGAATTTTCCAATGAGTCAGCCTGCCCGAAAGATTGCGGGAGCTCTTGCTTCTGGTTGTTCAATTATTCTTAAAGCAGCAGAAGAAACACCTGCAGGTGCAATTCACATTGCAAAAGCATTTGAAGATGCTGGATTGCCTGATGGAGTTCTCAATCTAGTTTTTGGGAGGCCTCCTGAAATTTCTAATTACTTAATACCAAAAGAACCTATAAGACTTGTTGCATTCACTGGTTCTACTTCAGTAGGCCGTGAGCTTTCAACACTTGCTTCACAAAATATGACAAGGTCTCTCATGGAGTTAGGTGGACATGCACCAGTGATTATATGTGAAGATACAGACGTAACAAAATCTGCAATCTTAAGTGCAAATCGAAAAATTCGAAATTCAGGTCAAGTTTGCACATCTCCAACAAGATTTTTTGTACATGAAAAAATTTTTGATGATTATTCAAAAGCTTTTGTTAAGTATATAAATTCTATAGTTGTCGGTAATGGGTTGGATCCAGATGTCGATATGGGCCCAACAGCAAATAGTCGTCGCATTTCATCCTTGAGTGGACTCGTTGAAGATGCAATTAACAATGGTGCAATAGTTGCTACAGGTGGTAATAAAATAGATATTAAAGGATATTTTTTTCAACCGACTGTTTTATTAAATGTACCTAAAAATTCACGTATTATGAGTGAAGAGCCATTTGGTCCTATTGCTGTGATCAACGCTGTGAAATCATTAGATGATGCAATCGAAAAAGCTAATTCAGTACCTTATGGTCTTGCTGGATATGCCTTCACTAACCGTGCAGATTATATTGATCAACTTATTGATCGTGTTGAGGTGGGAAATCTTTCTATAAACACTCTCGAAGCTTCAATGCCTGAAACTCCTTTTGGAGGTGTTAAGTCAAGTGGGCATGGGCGAGAAGGTGGTTTAGAAGGTTTACAGAATTATATGAGTATTAAAAATGTCTGGCACTCTGCTAAAATAAGTTAAAGTTTTTAATAGACTTTAAAAATTTAAAGATTTGATTATCTAAATATCAAATGGAAAAGTTATTTTTAATTCTTGGCAATCAGTTATTTCATCCAAAACATCTAATTGAACTGGGCTGTTCTGATGTATTAATGTTGGAGGACTATGGCCTTTGCACATATGAAAAACACCATAAGTTAAAGATTTATTTATTTTTATGTGCAATGAGAGAGTACAGAGATGAATTAGAAAATCACGGTATTAAGGTTCATTACTCAACTCTTGAAGATAGAAAAAAAGATGAAAATTATATTACTTATTTAAAAAATTTTCATGATAAAAGCAACTTTCAGACAATAAATTTTTTTCAAATTGAAGATAAAGTATTTGAGGAAATCATTATTAATGGTTTAGAAGCAAGTTCTATTCATTATGAAATTCATTCATCACCTATGTTCATGTTTTCACGAGATGAATTCAGAGATTTAAATAAAAATAGTAAAGTCTTCAGGCTAGCATCATTTTATCAGTATGGAAGAAAAAAATTTAAAATACTTATGGATGATAACGATAAACCAATTGGTGGCAAATGGTCGTTTGATGCTGAAAATAGAAAAAAAATTCCACCAAATGTGTCAATCCCAAAAAACCCATCTTTTCAAAAGTCTAAGTATCATAATGATATAGTTGAATTAATAAAAAAGCATTTTCCTAATCATCCCGGAATATTAGATGAAATTTGGTTTCCGGTTAACAGAAATGATGCTGAAACATTTTTAAATATTTTCCTAAACGATAGACTGGAAAACTTTGGAATTTATGAGGATGCAATGTTAGAGGGAAAAAACTTCTTATTTCATAGCTGTCTAAGTTCCTCACTTAATATTGGCCTTCTCACACCATCATACTTGATAACCAAACTTATTGAGTATTCAAAAACAAACAATACACCCCTCAATTCACTTGAAGGTTTTATAAGACAAATTTTGGGCTGGAGAGAATTTATTAGGGGTATTTATCAGGAAAAAGGAGAATTTCAAACTAAACGTAATTATTGGGGCCATAAAAAAAAGTTGAGTGATAGCTGGTATAATGGGACAACTGGTATTATCCCTTTAGATGATTCTATTAATACTGCATTAAATCATGGTTACAATCATCATATTCCAAGGCTAATGGTAATTAGTAATATTATGAATTTATGTGAAATAGATCCGCTAGAAATTTATAAATGGTTTATGGAAATGTATATTGATTCATCTGAATGGGTTATGGTTCCTAATGTTTTTGGAATGGCCACATACTCTGACGGAGGTTTGATGTCCACTAAACCCTATACTTGTGGATCTAACTATATTTTGAAAATGAGTAACTATAAAAAGGGCGATTGGTGCGACATTGTTGATGGCCTTTATTGGAGGTTTACTGAAAAAAATATAGACTTTTATAAATCAAACCCCAGATTATCTTTTTTGCATCGCACACTTGATAGAATGTCAGAAGACAGAAAGTCATATATTTTTAAAAGGGCTGAAGATTTTATCAGTCAAAATACAAAATGAAGCAGGAAAAGATTTGTAAAGTATGTAAAAAACCATTTTCGTGGAGAAAAAAATGGAAAAAAGATTGGGAAAATGTTGTTTATTGCAGTGAAAGATGTAGGAGAAGTAAAAATAAAATTAAGATTTAATTTTATGTGCAAAAGAATCTCTTCGAAAACTATATAGAGCATCTGGGTCAACCATTATATCAATTACAGCTGGCTTTTGAAGATTAATAGCCTCTTGAAAGACAGATTTTATTTCATTAACTTTTTCTACTCTATAACCCTTAGCACCATAAAGTTCAGCAATTTTGTCAAATGGTGGACTGCTAATATCTGCACCAAGATATCTTTCTCCAAAGAAATCTCTTTGATAGGCTTTTTCAGCGCCCCAGCATTTGTTGTTTAAAACCAATGTAATTGTGTTTATTCCATAGGATACGGCAGTACTAATTTCAGATAGTGTCATTCCAAAACCTCCATCTCCCATTAAACTTATGACTGGTCTTGACGGGTTAGCAACTTTAATTCCTAAACCGCATGAATACGAAAAACCAACTAATCCAAAATCGAGTGGTGTGAATAAGCTTTTTGGTTGGAAATAATTTAATGAGTCAGTTGCTTGAAGACAAAGAGTACCTGCATCCATTGTAATAATTGCATCCTTAGGAATAACGCTCCGCAGTTCTTTGAATAAACCAGAGGGCTGTATGGGCTGCAACTTCATATCTGCATTAAGTTCTCTGTTATTAAGGTATTCTTCTCTCTCACGTTGAAACTCTTTAGTCCAATGATTTACTTCTTTTAAAAATTTTTGATTGATATCAGTTTCATTAATTTGAGTTGCTATTTGTTTTGCATCACCCAAAATTCCAAGGGCAATTGGAAAGTAACGGCCTATAGCTGTAGGCTCTAATTCTACCTGTATTATTGATGCATTAATATTAATATTATCATATGAGTAGAAAGTTGAATTAAATCCTAATCTTGTTCCAAGTGCTAAAATTAGATCAGCCTCTTTAGCAAGACGTGAAGCAACAATATTACCACGTGGACCCATTTGCCCGGCATTTAATGGATGTGAAAATGAAATGGCGTCACCATGTCCTGGCGAAATTATTATAGGAATGTTTAGCTTTTCTGCCAAAGCTAAAACTTCTAAATGACCTTCACTATTTTTAATACCTCCTCCAATTATTATTATGGGATTTTTTGCATTTGCAATCATCTCAGAAATCCTCTTTATAGAATCTGGGGATGCAACTGGAAGAGATTTTAATCTATAAGTTTCAGGCTTTTGAAAAGTATCAAAATTTGCAGATTCAGCTAGAATATCTCTTGGAATATTTATTTGGACAGGTCCCTTTCTAGGTGACATGGATACACGAAAAGCTTCACGAAAGATTTCTGGTATCCTTTTTGTTTGAGTTATGGTCCAAGTCTTTTTTGTAATAGGTTTAAATAATGCTTGCTGATCAACTTCTTGAAAAGCATCTCTATAAATATGTTCTGAAGAAAGAGACCCCGCTATAGAAATAACAGGTGAATACGCTGCCATTGATTGAGCCAATCCAGTAGTAAGGTTTGTTGCTCCAGGACCATTTTGACCAGCCAAAAAAAT
>CABYVI010000028.1 GCA_902522415.1 uncultured SAR116 cluster alpha proteobacterium
AGGAGCTGACTTAATTGGTTGATCTCTTATTACAGGAGCATCTAAAATTCCGGCTGCAGATAAAATTTTGTGCATTCTGAGAGTTGGTTTAGCTCCTTTACTCATCCAGAAATTAATTCTTTCTTTATTAAGAGTTACTCTATTTTGGTGATCTTTCGGAACCATAGGGTCATAGCTACCAAGCCTCTCAACAAATCTTCCGTCTCTGGGGCTTGATGCTTCTGCCACAACTATTCTATAAAATGGATGTTTTTTTGATCCACCGCGTGCAAGTCTTATTTTAAGTGCCATTTATATTATTTCCTTTCAAAATTAACTAGATTATTTTTTTTTACCAAATGGGAAATTAGGAGGTAAGTTTCCTAAATTTCCTAAGCCAGGTAACTTTCCTGGCAGCATTCCTTTTGAATTGAGCATGTTGGCCATTGAAGACAGGTCAGCATCACCTTGAGAATTTCCTCCTGGGATTCCACCTCCCATTAAACTTTTTAAAAGACCGCCAGCTCCTTGTTTACCCATTTTTTTCATAACTTTTGCCATTTCCAAATATTGTTTAATTAGGCGATTAACTTCTTGAACAGACGTGCCTGAGCCCGATGCAATTCTTTTTCTTCGACTTGCATTTAATAAATTAATATTTCGTCTTTCTTTGTTTGTCATTGACAAGATTATGGCTTCTTGGTGAGAAATAACTTTATCATCCATTTGAGCAGCTGACATTTGTTTTTGTAATTTTCCAAATCCAGGAAGCATACCCATTAAACTGTTCATTCCACCCATTTTTTTTATTTGTCTTAATTGTTTTAAAAGATCATTAATTGAAAACTGGCCAGAACTCAGTTTTTTCATCATTTCTTCAGCATCTTCTCGTTCTATTGTCTCTTCAGCTTTCTCAACTAAACCAACAACATCACCCATGCCAAGAATTCTTCTTGCAAACCTGTCAGCACTAAATAATTCGATTTCCTCCTGTTTTTCTCCAACCCCTAGGAATTTTATTGGACATTTAGTAACATGCCTCATTGAGATGGCAGCCCCACCTCTTGCATCCCCATCTGCTCTGGACAAAATTAACCCTGATATATTAACTGCTTCTTTAAAAGCTTTTGCTGTTATAACTGCATCTTGGCCAGTCATTGCATCGGCAACTAATAAAATTTCAGAAGGATTACTTATAGCATTAATTTCTTTAAGCTCACTCATCAAAACTGTATCAATAGATTGTCTACCTGCTGTATCAAGGATTAAAACATCAGTACCTTGAACTTTAGCAGCGGCCTTAGCTCTTTTTGTAATACTAGCAGGCGTATCACCATCAATTTCAGGTAATACTGAAACACCAGCTTGCTCTCCTAAAATTCTTAATTGGTCTCTTGCTGCAGGTCTATAAGTATCTAATGAAGCTAATAAAACTTTTTTATTTTTTTTATTTTTTATCCAAAGAGCTAACTTCCCAGCTGTTGTTGTTTTACCACTACCTTGCAATCCCGCTAAAAGTATTGTTGCTGGTGGCGAGTGATCTATATTTAGAGAAGCATCTTCGTCATTTCCAAGAAGTATAACCAATTCATCATGGACAACTTTAACAACCATTTGACCTGGTGTAATAGATCTTAAAACTTCAGTTCCAACAGCTCTTTTACGTGTATTTTCTATAAATACTTTTACAGCCTCTATAGCAACATCTGCTTCAAGAAGAGCCTTTCGTACTTCACTCAAAGTAGCATCAACATCTTTTTCAGTTAAAGCGCCCCGGCCTCTTATTTTATCAAAAACCGAGCCAAGTTTTTGTGTTATGTTTTCTAGCAATTAAAATCTTCCTATTAAAAATTTTTTAATTTTTTAATTAAAAAACCAAAAAAACGCCCGTGCCTGAAACTCAGGGACGTGCGTGGCCCGTTAAGGCCTTAAAAAAATTCACATATTAATTTAGGTCTTGATTAGTCTAATACATATAATTAGTCAAGAAGTTCATTATGAAATTGTCACTCTATGCTTAACTTTAATAATAAAATGAAGTATATGGCATTTATGGTAAAGTTTATTAAAATGCATGGAATTGGGAATGATTTTGTAATTCTTGATTGTAGAGATGGCAAACATGTCAGTCATAATGCAGCTAAAGAAATTTCAGATAGAAAGTTCGGTGTTGGATGCGATCAAATAATAGTTATTAAAAAACCAGTTCACAATAACGATATTTTATTGGAGTTTAGGAATAGTGATGGATCTATTGCTTCAGCATGTGGAAATGGCACAAGATGTGTTGCGGAACTGATTCTTGAAGAAACTTCGAAGGATAAAATTAAAATTGAAACAAAAGCTGGTATTTTAGAGGCTTGGAAGGATACAAAATCAGGATTCATTTCAGTTAATATGGGTAAGCCTAATTTTCAATGGAATGAAATACCTCTTTTAAAAAATATTGATCATAAAAAAGTGTTTTTGGGGGATAATGCTCCTGGTGATGCTTTTTGTTTGTCAATGGGCAACCCACATGCAGTATTCTTTATAAGGAGCCTTGGAGAAATTGATGTTGATGTTCTTGGTCCTATTTTTGAAAATCATCCAATATTTCCTGAAAAGGCAAATATTTCTTTTGCTCAAGTCCTATCTAAATCAAAAATAAAAATGAAAGTATGGGAAAGAGGTGTTGGAATTACCAAAGCATGCGGTAGTGGGGCGTGTGCAGTAGCGGTTGCTGCTAAACAACTATCAAAAATAGGCTCATTTTGTGAAGTATCTCTTGATGGTGGGAAATTAAATGTCCATTTACCTGATAATGGTAATGTCTATTTAACAGGACCAATAGAAATTTCTTTTCGTGGTGAACTTAGTCAAAGACTTTCTAATTTAATAAAATAATATTTTCAGCTTATGTCTCAAAAAATAAAAAATAATGTAGTTAAAACATTTGGATGCAGATTAAACCTTTTAGAAAGTGAGTTAATTGAGCAAAGCATTAAATCTTCAGAAAATAAAACTCTAATAGTAAATACTTGTGCTGTTACTAATGAAGCAGAAAAACAGGCAAAACAATATATAAGAAAAATATATAGAGAGGACCCAACTTTAAAGATAATTGCTACAGGTTGTGCGGTTCAAACTAATATAAAAGACTGGTCAAGTATGCCTGAAATTTTTAAAACAATTGGTAATTCGGAGAAATTAAAAAAAGAGACATGGGAAAATTTAGAAAACTCTGACTCAATAGTTTCTGATATTATGGAAGAAAAAAAAGCTAATCCATTCTTTGTTTCTGGATTTAAAGAAAGGACAAGAGCTTTTCTTCAGATACAACAAGGATGTGACCATAGATGTACGTTTTGTATTATCCCTTATGGTCGGGGTAACAGCAGAAGTGTTGGTTTAGATGAAATAATAATTAATGCTCAGAAACTAATTGATTTTGGCCATAATGAAATAGTTTTAACTGGAGTTGATATTACAAGTTGGGGCAAAGATTTTGAAAATCATCTAAGTCTTGGTTTTTTAGTTAAAACTCTTTTAAAAAAAGTAATAGGTCTTAAACGTTTAAGGTTGTCTAGTATAGACCCTGCAGAAATAGACTTTGATTTAATGGAAGCACTTTCAACGGAAGAGAAGTTGATGCCTCATTTACATCTTTCTATACAGCACGGTGATGATTTAATATTAAAAAGGATGAAGCGTAGGCATTTAGCTAGAGATGTAGTCAGGTTTGTTGAACAGGCAAGGAAAAATAGACCAGGTCTTGTTTTGGGTGCAGATTTTATTTCTGGTTTTCCAACCGAGAATATTAATGCTCATAAATCTTCACTTAAACTAATTACTGATCTTGAAATTTGCTGGGGACATATATTTCCTTACAGTCCAAGAAGCGGTTCCCCTGCTGCTAAAATGCCACAAGTTGATACGATTATCAGGAAAGATAGAGCAAAAGAATTAAGGGTACAATGTCAAAAAAACACGAAAATATGGATGAAAAAACAAATAGGTAGTTATGCTAATGTTCTAATGGAAAGTAATAATTCTGGTCATTGCGAATATTTTTCAAATGTAAAAACAAAAACAAAATTTCCAAAAGGAAGTATCCAAAAACTAAAAATTAAAAGAATAAATGATACTTTTCTTGAAGGTGTGCAAACAGAAAACAAGAAAGATAGATATGAATTGGTTTAAAAGGCTTACAGGAGGTCTAAATAAAACAGCTTCTGGTATAAAAAATAGTATTGGAAGTATTTTTAAAGGTAATAAACTTGATGTAACAAAACTAGAAAGCCTAGAAGAACAATTAATATCATGTGACATAGGTATAGATATATCCGAAAAACTTGTTAAGAAATTAAAATCTGAAAATCTAAAATCAGATTCATCCCAAGATGAAATTCTTTTAAAACTATCTAAAAGTATAGAGGAAATTCTTTCACCGGTTTCAAAATCATTAGAAATCAATGAAAACCATAAACCGCATGTAATAGTTTTAGTAGGTGTTAATGGAACAGGTAAAACCACTACAGCAGGTAAAATGGCAGCTCAATTCAAGAACCAAGGCAAGACTGTTTTACTGTCAGCATGTGATACATTTAGAGCAGCTGCAATTGAACAATTAGAAGTTTGGGCTGATAGAGCGGGGGTTGAAATCGTTTCTGCTGAAAAAGGCAGTGACCCCGCAGCTTTAGCTTATAAGTCACTTGTAAAAGCGATTGATGAGAAAATAGATGTTTTGATTGTAGACACAGCTGGAAGATTACAAGTAAAAAGTGAACTTATGGAAGAGTTAAAAAAAATCATTAGGGTTCTTGGAAAAAATCTTGGCGGTAGTCCTCATGATAGAGTGATAGTTTTAGATGGTGCAACAGGCCAAAATGCGCACTCACAGGTAACAGAATTTAGCAAAGCTGTAGATATTTCAGGTATGATTGTAACAAAATTAGATGGTTCAGCAAAAGGGGGTATAGTAGTCTCTTTAGCTAAAAACTTTGGAATTCCTATTCATTCAGTTGGGGTTGGAGAAAGTTTAGAAGACCTAGATCAATTTGATGCAGAAGAGTATTCTAGAGCAATAGTGGGGCTGGAAAAAGATTAAAAGTTTTTCTTTTTAATCTATTTCAATAATTATAGGCACATGGTCTGATGGTTTTTCCCATCCTCTAACTTCTTTTAAAATCTTTACTTTTTTAGTTTGGCTTACAATTTCTTTTGTAGTCCAAATATGATCTAATCTTCTACCTCTATTACTTAATTTCCAATCTTTTGATCTATAAGACCACCATGAAAAAACCTTTTCTGGTACTTTATAAAACTTTCTTACTATATCAGTAAAATTTCCTGAAATCAAAATTTTGTCCAAAAGCTGAACCTCTTGAGGGGTATGACTAACTACATTCAAAAGTTGCTTATGAGACCACACATCATCTGGTAAAGGGGCAATATTTAGATCTCCAAGAAGAATCTCTTTTCTCTGGGTAGGTTTTTTAGAAAGCCAAGACTCCACTTCTAACAAAAAAGATACTTTATGCTTAAATTTGTCATTATTAATATCTGGAATGTCCCCCCCAGCAGGCACATAAAAGTTATTGATAGTCAATTCATTGAATCTAATGTAAATATGTCTACAATCCTCAAGATTTGACCAATTTTTATATCCACTGTCATCAAAGGGTATTCTAGAGATACAAGCAACACCATTATAAGATTTTTCCCCTCTAAAAAATAAATGATTATATCCAAGATCAAAAAATGATTTAGATGGAAAAATTTTATCTTCTATTTTAGTTTCTTGTAAAAAAATTACATCTGGATTTTCATTCTCTATTAGTTTTTCTATTAGAGGAAACCGAGCTCTTATTCCATTACAGTTCCATGTTATTATTTTCATTTCTAAATAATTTCTATCCTTAATTTGTATTTATTGGCATGCCCCTAAAGGTACTTGCAGGAAGGTCAATATTATACTTATGGTTCTGTAAAGTAACGACTATTTTAGTTCCAAGTTGGTCAATAATAACCCACCTTCTTAATTGGAAAGGATCAGTAGAAAAATCTAATTGTAAGAAACCTGAATTTTTTTCATCAGAAATAATTTTTATCGCCAAAATACCATTTTTGATTGTTGAATCAGTATTAAATCCTTCAGGCCTTAAAGAAACATTGTCTGACAAAAATCTTGAAAATGGTGTCTGATATAAGGGATAATTATTGCTAGTTTTTTCAATTAGATCTTGGACAATAACCCAGTTTCCTCTTCCTACGATTAGAAGAGGTGAAGGGGGTAAATACTCAAATCTAAAGCCATGATTTTTTTTAATATATATTTTACCTTCGGCTGCACCTCCATCTGATGAAACTTGAATAAAGTCTGCAGTCATAGAAGCGATATTATTGAGCCAATTCTCTGCTTTATTTATATCGTCTTTGGAAAATGACGTTTCTGAAATTATTAATGTCAGAAAAAATATAAATAACGTTTTGAGTTTAATGCTCATCAATTAATACTTCTCTTTTCCCAACGTGGTTAGCATTACTTACCACACCCTCAGATTCCATTTTTTCAATAATTGTTGCAGCTCTATTATATCCTATTTTAAGGTGCCTCTGTATAAAGCTTGTACTAGCCTTTCTTTCTCTTGCAACCAAAGACACAGCTTGATCATATAAATCATCACTTCCATTTGGCTTGTATTCAACAGTGTTAATATTAGTTTCGTCCCTCTCAACTACAACTTCATCATCATATTCAGGATCACCTTGTTTCTTCAAAAAGTTGACAACACTCTCTACTTCCTCGTCTGAAACAAATGGACCATGTACACGCGTAATTCTCCCACCACCTTCCATGAATAGCATGTCACCTTTACCCAAAAGTTGCTCACCACCTTGTTCCCCTAAAATTGTTCGGCTATCTATTTTTGATGAAACTTGGAATGATATTCTTGTTGGAAAGTTAGCTTTAATTGTTCCAGTTATAACATCAACGGATGGTCTTTGTGTCGCCATGATTACATGTATTCCAGCAGCTCTTGCCATTTGTGCTAATCTTTGAACAGCTGCTTCTATATCTTTTCCTGCTACAAGCATTAAGTCTGCAACTTCGTCAATTACAACAACTATCATTGGAAGTGGAATCAAACTTATATCCTGATCTTCATAAACTGGTTTACCTGTCTCAGAATCAAAACCGGTTTGAACTCTGTGTGATAATGTTTCTCCACTAGCTTTTGCTTGTGCAAGCCTTTTGTTATATCCTGTAATGTTTCTTACACCCAATTTTGACATGGATTTGTATCGTTCTTCCATTTCCCTAACAGCCCATTTTAGAGCCATTACTGCTTTTGGTGGTTCAGTCACAACAGGTGTAAGTAAATGTGGTATACCATCATAAACTGATAGTTCTAACATTTTTGGATCAACCAAAATTAATCTGCATGTTTCTGGTGTATGCTTATATAGAATAGATAAAATCATTCCATTTACAGCTACTGATTTTCCAGATCCAGTCGTTCCTGCAACTAGTAAATGAGGCATTGCTGATAAATCTCTAACAATAGGTTCGCCTGCAATATCTTTTCCTAGTGCAACAGGAATATTTGATTTAGTTTCATGCCATTTATCACTCTCAAAAATTTCTCTTAGTAAAACTGTTTCCCTATCTAAATTTGGTAGCTCTACACCTATGACATTTTGACCTGGGACTACAGCAACTCTGACAGAAACAGCACTCATGGATCTTGCTATATCGTCAGCTAAACTAACAACTCTTGAAGTTTTTGTTCCCGGCGAAGGGTTTAGGTCGTATCTAGTTACCACAGGACCGGTTAAAGCTGTCCCTATATCTCCTTTAACTCCGAAGTCGTCTAATACATTCTCAAGCATTCTAGAGTTAGAATTAAGTACATCATCAGATGGCCCAGCCAGTCCCTCAACAGGAGGATATAAAAGTTCAACTGAAGGTAAATTGTAACCATCAGAGCTTTCAAGGTTTAAAGAAGTTTGTCGAGGTTTTTTCTTATCTATGGATCTTATGCTATTTAAACTTTTTCTTTTATTCCCAATTGTTGGTTCAATCCTTCTTGATTTTTTAAATAATTGAGGTTTTGTTTTATTTTGTTTTAAAAATCTAAATAAAAACAAAATAAAATAATTAAATATTTTTATTATTGGAAAAATTATTATTTTTATAATGCCTATTTCTTTTTTTGATGCAGTACAACACCACAGAAAGATAGGAAAACCAACCAAAAGACACAAAGTTAAAAATGGCCAATTGCCTCCAGATAAGTAACCAAATGCCCAATTATCATTTAGTAACGGCATTAAAGAAGCAATCATATGGCCAATGGCACCACCGACCCCCTCGGGTAGAAAAATTGCTTTATAGTTAAAAAGAGAGAGGAATATAGATATTAGAATTATGGATGGAAATAATAAAATAAATTTCATTCGTTTTTTATTTATTTTTTCATTCCTCAAGAACTTGAAACCCCAGAAATATCCAAAAATACAAAAAAACATACTTCCAGAACCAAGTGCATGAAGAAGTAAACCTGATATGTTTGATCCATAACCCCCTAAAAAGTTCTGTGGCTCTTTTGTCGATAATTTGAACCAAATAACATTATCATTAGGATCGAAATTCCAAATTGCAATTATAATTGAAGATACAAAAATTATTATTAGTATCCCAAACAATTCATTTAAACGTGATTTAAAAAATTCTTTGAAACCTCTTGGTAGGAAAGGTGAACTTTGAGTAGAGTTAATGTCATTCATTTCAGTTCTTGAAGTCCTTTAGAAATTTTATTTAGTCCATTTTCAGTTATATTTTCATCATTCACTAATGCAATTCTTAAATAATTCTCACCAGGATTATAATTTTTATTAGAGTTTGCCATAAATCGACTTGGCATAACTTTAACACCATGATTTTCCCATAGATGTTTAGTTGCAATTAAGTCATCATTCACGGGTATGAAATTAAAAAAACCGCCTTGAGGTTTTTTAAAGCCCAATATTTTTTCTGAAAGTAAAAAGTTTTTATCATAAAATTGTCTATTTTTTTTAACATGCTCATCATCTTTATACAAAGCTGCAGCCACCCTCAACTGTGGTTCTGATATTGCGACACCACCGTTAGCAGTTAATTGCCTATATTTTGAAATCACTTTTTTATCTCCTGCAATATATCCAGCTCTCAATCCGGCAGCTGAAGATCTTTTGGACAAAGAATTAAAAATAATAACTCCATTACTTCCTTCACCAATTTCTTTCAATGCTTCTACAGTGCCAGTTGGAGGGTTGTAATCTTGTCTATAAATATCTGCATAACATTCATCAACACATAATAATATGTCATTTTTTCGGCAAATATTTATAGTTTGAATTAACCAATCTATTGAAGCACAACTACCGTGTGGATTTGAGGGAGAAGCAACATACATGATTGAGCTTCTTTCTAAAATTTTACTATCTATGTTTTTAGGTTGAGGAAGCCAATTAGTCTCTTTGTTAGCGTCCATCCAAATAATTTTTTCATTTGCTGCAATAGCTCCAGCTCTCCATGCATGGTAGAATGGATTAGTAACCAAACTTATATCTTTATTTTTTGAACCATTTTTTAAAAGTAAGCCAATCTGAAAAAGTGGAGCTCTAGTTCCAGGAACTGGCGTTATTTCATCATCTATATCAAAAAATTCTGAAGCTTTTGGATATCTTCTCGAAATATACTCTGAAACACTATCACGAAAAAACCTTGTTCCGTTACTCGGTGTATATTTTCTCCAATCCTTATAATATTTATTAAATGTTTCCCGAACAATATCTGGAGGAGGTATTTTTGGCTCACCTATTGTTAAAAGAATAGATTCTGAACCTGATGGTGGATTTACTCCAGATA
>CABYVI010000029.1 GCA_902522415.1 uncultured SAR116 cluster alpha proteobacterium
TCACTCTCAGAAAAAGATAATTTTATAAAACCAATTGTTTTAACGACAGAAGAAGAGGGAATTGCCTTCTCAAGTGGTGCATGGCTTGGGGGTAAAAAATCTGTTCTTTTAATGCAAAGTAGTGGTGTTGGAAATTGTATTAATATGCTTTCAATATTATCAAATTGTAATTTTCCTTTTGTAACGTTAATTACAATGCGTGGTGAATTTGGTGAATTCAATTCATGGCAAGTTCCAATGGGGCAAGCCACTCAAACTTGTCTCGAGAGTATGGGAGTAGTTGTCCATAGGGCTTCAAATTCTAGTGAAGTAGAAAATTTTACTGATGCAGCTCTATACAGTGCATTTTCGAGTGACCAACAGATTGCTGTTTTACTATCTCAGAAATTTATTGGAAGAAAAGAATGGTAAAAAATAAAATTTATTTGAAGAGAAGAGATATTGTAAGTCAAATTGTAGCTTACCGAGGAAATGCTAAGATTATTTCTGGATTAGGATCTCCAACCTATGATGTTTATAATGCTGGAGATAATGATTCAAATTTCTACTTATGGGGGGCAATGGGAGGAACAGCAATGATTGGGCTTGGTGTAGCAATGGCCAATCCAAATTTACCAGTGATTGTAATTACTGGTGATGGTGAAATGTTAATGGGGATTGGTTCTTTAGCAACCATAGGTGTTCAACAACCAAGGAACTTAGCTATTATTACCTTAAATAATGGCTACTATGGAGAGACTGGCATGCAAAAGAGCCATACATCTTTTGGAGTTGAATTAAATAAAATAGCTGAAGCTTCAAATTTTAAAAAAAGTTTTTTAATCAATACTAGTAATGATTTTAATAATTTACTTAATTATATTCCGCCAAAAAATGGTCCTATTTTTGGTAATATAATAATTGATCCACAAAACCCTGTAAGAAGTTTACCTATTTTAGATGGGGTAGAATTAAAAAATAGATTCCGTAAAAGTATTGGGCTTAAAGTATTGTAATAGTAATATTTTTAAAATTTAACTAATGTAAAAAATTAAGATTTATTAAGAAATTTTTTAGCATTTTTAAATTTTTTCTAAGATTATTGAACTACCTTGCCCAACTCCTACACACATTGTACATAAAGCTATTTTATTATCATTTTTTTGATGTAACTCTTCAGTAGCTGTAAGAACTAACCGAGCACCTGACATTCCCAATGGATGACCTAAGGCTATTGCACCACCATTGATATTCACACGATCATCATGGTCAGATAAACCTAAATCACGAATTGTTGCCAAAGCTTGTGAAGCAAACGCTTCATTTAATTCTATTACTTGTATGTTATCTAATTTAAGATTTGAAAGTGAAAGGACTTTTTTTGATGCTTCAACAGGAGCAATTCCCATAACCCTAGGTTGAACACCAACTGCCGCAGAGTTAATAACTCTTGCCCTTGGATTTAAATTATATTTCTTAACTGATTTTTCTGATGCTATTATGAGAGATGCTGAACCATCATTTACACCACTCGCATTTCCTGCAGTAATAGTTCCATTTTTTTTAAACGGAGTTGGTAAAGAATTTAATTTTTCTATCTTAGTCTCTCGTGGATGTTCATCATCTTTAAAAATTATTTCATTATTTTTAACTTTAATTTTTATATTAAAAATTTCTTTTTTGAACCTTCCTGATGATATTGCTTGTGCAGTCTTGCTTTGTGACCAAAATGCAAACTTATCTTGATCTTCTCTACTGATGTTCCACAATTCTGCAACATTTTCTCCAGTCTCTGGCATTGAATCAATACCATATTTTTCTTTCATAATTGGGTTTACAAATCTCCATCCTATTGTTGTATCATAAATCTCAGCATTCCTTGAAAAGGCTGAAGATGACTTAGGAATTACAAATGGAGCTCTACTCATACTCTCTACACCACCTGCAATAACAAGATCCGCTTCACCAGATTTAATCATCCGTGCAGCATATGTGACAGCCTCCATTCCTGAAGCACAAAGCCTATTGATTGTAATCCCAGGAACTGTTTGAGGAAGACCGGCAAGTAACAAAGACATTCTAGCAACATTACGATTATCTTCACCAGATTGATTGGCACAACCAAAAACAACTTCATCAATATCTTCCAAATCTATAGAGTTATTTCTTATCATTAATTCTTTTAATGAAAGTGCTGCCAGGTCATCAGCTCTAATAGAAGAAAGGCTTCCACCAAATCTTCCAATAGGCGACCTTATTGCATCACATATAAAAGCATCTTTCATTAGTCTGTATCTTTCCTTGAGTTTGCAATTTTTGTTCTTTCATTTAAATCCCTCAATGTTTTTAATTCTAAATGTGTAGGTGGTTCAGTTACTTCAATATTATCAGAGTATTTTACCTTCCACCCACACTTATCTTGAACCATATCTCTCGTAACACCATCATGAAGTGATTGAACAATAAATTCTTTTGAAATTCTGTCTGGCTTCCAAATTGCTAAATCTGTTATTAACAAACTTGGACCTTCAGTATCAATATTAATTGATCGTCTATCTTTACCTCCTGATCCATGTCCAAAACTAGTAAAAAAATCTATTTTTTCTACCATGCCTCTGAGGGATTGCTTCATCGTAATGTATACTTGTTTTGCTGATGATGCTATTTCAGGCGCTCCACCTCCACCTGGCAAACGAGTTTTAGGATTGCTGTAATCACCAATTACTGTTGTGTTAATATTTCCAAACTTATCCAATTGGGCAGCGCCTAAAAAACCAATGGTAATTCTACCACCCTGAAGCCAGTATCTAAACATTTCAGGAACTGAAACAGTTGTAAGAGCAGTCTCACATAACTCTCCATCACCTATTGAAAGAGGCAAAATATTTGGCGCAGTTCCAATAGTACCACTTTCGTAGATAAGAGTTATATCTGGAGCATGAGTTAATCTAGCTATATTGCACGCCGCAGATGGAGCACCAATTCCTACAAAACAAACATCATCATTCTTAAGTGCTCTTGATGCGACTATAGTCATCATTTCATCTGGAGTGTAGTTATTACTCATCATCTTCTTCTTTTAAATTTTTTATTCTATTTTGAAATATTTTTGGTGTTTCATTTATAACATTTTCTTGCATCCAACTTGAAAAAACCTCTCTATCAGAAGCAACCTTGTCCCACTCAATATAAGTAGCATTGTCCCTTTTGTAGTATCCTCTAGCATAAGATGGGTGGGCGCCACCAGGAACGTGACAAATAGCAGATATAGTCCAGTATGGAAGAATTGTGGTATTTGGGTGACAATCAAATTTATCCACTATTTCTTCTACAGTTACGACTGATCTTTTTGATGATAAAACTGCTTCTTTTTGAACCCCAAGTATTCCCTCAACTAGAACATTTCCCTTTTTATCTGCTTTTTGTGCATGAATAAAAGCTACGTCTGGATTCAACGCAGGTATTGCGGTTAATTCTTCACCCGTAAATGGGCAAGTAATAGTTTTAATATTTGAATTAACCTTCCTTAATTCAGCACCCTTGTAGCCTCGAAATATTGCGCATGGCAAACCAGCAGCACCTGCTTCATAAGCATGTGCCATTGCAGAATGAGAGTGCTCTTCAATTTCAATTTTATTTGGCCACCCATTTTCAATTGAATCACGAAACCTTCTTAAAAGTCCAACTCCTGGATTGCCAGCATATGAAAAAATCATTTTCTTAACCAAACCCATTCCAATTAATTGATCGTAAATTACATCAGGCGTCATTCTTACTATTGTTAATCTTCCAATCTTTTGTCGAATAACCTCATGTGCAGAGGCATGGGGAATTAGATGCGTAAAACCCTCAAAGCATACTTGGTTGCCAGTCTTAAGGTTCTCACTTACTCCTTCTTCCAATGATAAAAATTTTGTCATCAAAATATCCTAATTAAAATCTAAATATCAAAAAATACAGTCTCATTTTCACCCTGAAGAATTATATCAAAATAATATTCTCCTTCATTAGTTTTTTCAGCAATTAATGTTGGTCTCAGTTTTGGCTCAACTTGATGCAATATTTTATCAATGTCATTATCTTCATCGGAAAAATATAGTCTAGTAAATAAATGATTGAGCATTCCTCTTGCAAAAACTGTTAAGTTTATATGCGGAGCAGAATTTTCATTAATTTTTCCGGGTTTGTAAGTCAAAAAATTAAAACCAATAAAATCTTCGCCACCTGTTCCCATCCTTCCAAAACCAAAAAAATCACTTTCTTGATCAGTATTATAATTACCTTGGGGGTCAGCTTGCCAAATTTCTATCATTGCATCGTGCAATGGGTCGCCTTTTCCATCTATTACTCTCCCTTTAATAGAAATTTCCTGGCCTTCAAAATTTTTATTTCTAAGATTACCAGTAGCTAGGCTTGGAAAATCGTATTTGTATTGTTGTGCCGTTAACCCATAAGCAAAAAAAGGCCCTACAGTCTGAGAAGAGGTTTGAAGAAATATATTTTTTTTCATTTTCAAACTTCCATTGGCGTTGCTTCTCGCCCCCTCAGAACTATGTTAAAAATATATGCATGGGCGAATTCAGGAATAGTTTCATCAATTGAAAATTTTGCGACAAGCCTGTTTTGAGCCTTTTTATCAGGTATTGAATTAAATATTGGATCGTATTTAAATAGTGGATCGCCTTCAAAATACATTTGCGTAACAAGTCTATCTACAAAAGATCTTCCAAAAATAGAAAAATGAATATGCGCTGGTCTCCATGCATTGTGATGGTTGCCCCAAGGATAAGAACCAGGCTTTATTGTTGTAAATTTATAATTTCCATCTTTGTCAGTAAGAGTCATTCCAGCACCAAGAAAATTTGGGTCTAAAGGAGCATCATGTACTTCTTCTCTATGAACGTATCTTCCAGCAGAGTTAGCTTGCCAAATCTCCAAAAGACATTCTGGTACGGCCCTTCCAAACTCGTCTATAACTTTCCCAAGAACAATAATTCTCTCACCAATAGGATCATGATCTTTTTTGGCATTTTTAGTTAAGTCAGAATCAATAGTCCTCATTGAGGTTTCTAAAAATTTAGGTGATGGGATTTCTTCAATATCATTAATATTTAAAAGTTTATTTTTTGGATTTCTATAAATTGTGGATTTGTAATCAGGATAAATCATCTTGGGATGATTAGACCAGTCTCTTTTATTCCAAGGATTAGTTGCCATAATAATTAATTACTTTCTTTGAAAACTTTTTTTAAAATTTTAAAAGCACTGTTAGATGCTGGAACACCTGCATATACGGCAACATGCATCAACACCTCAGAAATTTCATCAAAAGTTGCTCCTGTGTTCTTTGACGCATTAAAATGCATTTCTAATTCCTCATGATGTCCTATAGCTGCCAAAAGTGATATTGTGATTAAACTTCGATCTCTTCTTGAGAGTTTTTCGTTTGACCATAGAGTACCCCAAGCACCTTCTGTAATAAAATCCTGAAACCTTTCATCAATTTTATTTGTATTTTTTACTGCTCTTTCAACATGCTCATTACCAAGAACTTCTCTTCTTGTTTTCATGCCTTTAATAAAGTTTTTACTTTTAAGGTCTTTTTCCATTATTTAACCTTTATAATTTTCAAAATATTGCACGTCAAAATTATCATCTATTATGTTTACCGCTATACTCTGATATTTTTGGCTCTTTCCAATTATTTAAATTATCTCTAGGACATTTATAAATTTCAACTCTTAAAGGATGGCATATTGCATCATCAGAAGAATGAGATGTAGAGCAATCACCTCCTGGACATGCTGATAACCCTGCAATCAAATCAATTTCAGAAAAAAACTCGATATAATCACCAACTCTTACTGGACTTGCTTTCATAAAATACTGGTGAGTATCTTTTGTAAAACCTGTACACATAAAAACATTCAGAACGTCATGTACATATTTTTCAGCTTTTTCATATGAAATGTTTTTATAGTTTGACAAAGCTCTTATCAAATTTGAATGACAACAAAAATGGTATTCCTTATTAGATAAAGTTTTTTCAGTATAAGGATCACATCGTGTGCCTATAACGTCATGTACGGATCCACCATCTGAGTCATATCCATACCAGCCTAAGGTATCATGAGTTATGGTTGCCATTGGCCTTAAATATGGAAAACAAGACCAAAGACGATCTTTAGTTGAAAGATGTGTTCCATACAGTGCTCTAGTTTTTCCAGAATAAAATTTTTCATCAAGATTATTATGACACCATAAATTCAAATCACCAACCTGGGGTCCATTTTCACAATAAATGCGGAAAAAATGTCCTTTAGGCACCTTAAAACATTTTGCATCTCTAGGTGGAATTATTATTTGATCAATTTTTTTTAAACTTTTTCTTGCATTAAAATAATCTTGCATAGGAGGCGGCTTAAGAGATTCTATTGGATAACAGATCACTGGCTTAATTGCTTTCCTTTTTTCCGCATCTTTAGGTTTGTAATTTACTTTAGAACTTTTCATTGTACTTATCTCAAAAAATTATCAAGTATTTCTATAGTCAAATGAGGGTCTTGGAGCGGAGGGACATGGCCTATCCCTTTCAGCTCTTTATAGGATGCATTTTGAATAAGACCAGCTAACTCTTTACCTAATTTAGGCGGTGTTGAAATGTCCTCAGATCCGGTAATAATTAAAGTTTCTTGCTTAATTAATTGTAATTGACTTGTTAAATCTTCAGTTTGAATTGCCTGGCATGCGCCAACATAGCCTTTGGGTTGCGTTTTTAACTGCAGTTTTTTACACTCTTCCATTAATTGTCCTGATTTATCTCTAAATTCTTTTGGGAACCATCTCTCTAATGCCATATCAACAATTTTTTGTAACCCTCCTGACTTAACGAGATCGATACGCTCTTGCCATAAATCAAAATTTCCAATCTTGTGACCTGTATCTGAAAGTATCAACTTATTAACGGGAATTAATTTATTAATTGCAAGGCTCATTGCAATCATTCCACCGATTGAGACACCCATTATATTAATAGGAGAACCAAAGTTAAATGTTGATGAAATATCCTCTGCCATTTCTTTTATAGAGTAAGGAGGCTCTAATACAGGTGATTTTCCGTGTCCTCTTAAATCAACAGAGATACAATTAAAATTGTTTTTCATTTTATTTATAACATGATCAAAAACTGTGTGATCAGCTCCTAAAGGGTGAATAAATAAAATGGTTTGATTGTGATGTTTCCCTTCAGATTTAAAGTTAAGTGTAATTCCCATAAAATCTCTTATTAAAAATCAATTTCACATAAGTCATATCCTGCTGTTATTTTCCCATCCCATACCTTCTTAGCTGCCTTGACAAACTCTGAATTAGGAAAATCTTTTGGGATATGGGGAACCAAATGATTAAAAGCTAAATGTTTGACATTGGCATCTTTGGCCACTCTTGCAGCATCCTCAGCAGTTGTATGACTGATCATCAAATGTTCTTTAAGATTAGGTTTAACTTTACTTAATCTTTTTGCAATAACATCTATCCCTCTCTCTAGCATAACTTCATGGATTAAAAGATCTGCATCTCTTGAAAATTCAATAAGAGGTGGATAGTAAATAGTATCACCTGAGAAAACTACTTTTTTGTCTTCTGTTTCAAATTTAAACGCAAAACAGTTTTCCAAAAGTCCATGCACCACTTTCAAAGATGAAACTTTTACTCTTTCATCCTCCATAACCAAACCTTCTGAAATCTCAGCAACATGTATTATAGAAGCTAAATCTCGTTGTTTCTCATCTTCAATTCTTACATTAATATCTATTTCAAGTGACTTAAGAAAACCATCTAGTAAATTTTGGGTTCCTTTAGGACCGTAAACCTTTACTTTATCTGAGGTTCCAGATGTCCATAATGTATGAATTAGTGGTCCAAACTCTAGGTTATGGTCTGAGTGGTGATGTGTAATAAAAATATTGTCTATCTGGCTTAATGAGTATCCAGCTTCAACAAACTGCCTTGTGACGCCCAATCCACAGTCTACAATATATGGATGACCATCTACTTCAATTACTGAACTTGTAGACCAACTTAAACCTTTCTCCATCCTTGGGCCACCTTTTGTACCAAGAAGGACAACTTTATTTTTTGACATTTTAAGTTCCTTAATAATTCTTTATTTATTAACAATTACTTGTAATCCTAAAGTTTGCAAAATAAAATATATTAAAATTTAAGGGTATAATTATAAATGAATAAAAATCCAAATTTTGTAATATTTATGGCTGATCAGTTAAGATGGGATTATTTAGGTTGCAACGGTCATAAGATAATTGAAACTCCAAATATTGATACGATTTCTTCTCAGGGAACTAACTTTTCCAATTTTTATGTTGCAAGCCCTGTTTGCATGCCAAATAGAGCTTCATTAATGACGGGAAGGTACCCATCAGTTCATGGTTTAAGGTACAATGGTAATCATCTCAGCAAAAATGCAACTACCTTTGTAGATGTATTATTAAAAGCTGGATACCAAACTTCAAGCTTTGGAAAAATTCATTTGCAAGGCTTTGATCCTGGTCCGCCTCATCCATGGATAAAAGATGATGATTTGGGGCCAGTTAAGGAATCATGGTCTGATGATAATAGTTATACTTCTGAAGACTTTAAAAACTATCAAAAAGAAGTCTACTTCAAAATTCCAAAACCATATTATGGATTTGAGCACGTAGATTTAGTCACTGCTCATGGTAATAATTGTAAAGGCCATTACTTTCAATGGCTAAAAGAAAATTTTCCAGATTGGGAAAAATTTTTTGGTCCTGAAAATGAACTGCCACATAACTATTCATGCCGTCAGGGTTATAGAACACCAGTTCCTGCAGAATTTTATCCGACAGCATTTGTTGAAAAAAAATCTAACGAATACTTCCAAAAAATTTCAGACACTAATAATCCATTTATATCATTTGTTTCATTTCCTGATCCTCATCACCCATTTACCCCACCTGGTAAATATTGGGATATGTATAATCCAGATGATTTTGAAGTTAAACTTGAATATAAATCTCATAAAAATCCCATCCCTCCAATGCAAAAGGTTTACAAAGATTACTTAGATGGGAAAGACCCTGTAAGTAAGACCTCCGTATTTTTGACCGAGAAAAGACAAATTCAGGAAAGTATGGCTCTAACAGCAGGAATGATAACTATGATAGATGACTCTGTTGGTTCAGTAATTAAAACATTAAAAGAGAAAAATTTATACGATAATACTGTGATAATTTTCACTTCTGACCATGGGGACTATATGGGTGATTTTTCTTTAATGTTAAAAGGAGCTTTACCTTTTCAATCAATTACTAAGGTTCCATTTATTTGGTCTGACCCAGAAGATAGAAAATCAAAAAAGTCAGATGCACTTTCATCAACATTAGATATAGCACCAACAATTTTAAGCAGGGCGAATGTAAAACCATATTGGGGCATTCAAGGAAAGGACATTTCTGAAAGTATCAAAAGTAATAAGTCTTTTAGAGATGATTTAATGATTGAATTTCATGATAATATTGTAA
>CABYVI010000030.1 GCA_902522415.1 uncultured SAR116 cluster alpha proteobacterium
CAATCAGTAATAAGAAAAAAGCACCTTGAAAGCATGGTATTCTTGCTTTCCAGTATGTATTCAATTTATTGGCAATCATATATTAAAAATATTGTTAATTTAAAAATTCTTTAATCTTGAAAAATTTGAAGTGCTATTTATTTGATATATATGAAAAATTTAATTTTGATAGCATATCTTGTATTAATTACTAATAATTCTTTTGGACATGAATACAATGTAGGTAATTTGCTAATTGATCACCCAAAAATTATCAAAAATGAAAATAATGCTAAAGGTTATATGATTATAACTAATAAGAGTGAGAGCGACCTTTTTTTGATTGGTGGTCAATCATCTTTTTCAGAAGAATTAATCTTTCACAAAGAAAGTAGTGATTCATTGTCTAATATGCAAAAAATTAGTCAAATAAAAATACCTGCTGGATCAACTGTTTCATTAAAAGATCTTAATTTACATTTGATGTTTTTAGACTACGATACCAATATTGAATGGTTTGAGCCTCATAAAGCTAAGTTATATTTTAGCAATAATATGAAACTCGAAGTTGAATTTGATTTAGATTAATACTTGCTATTTCATTAGTATTTACTTTTTTAATCTAGAAAGTTATAACACTCAAATGCGGCTCCGTAGCTCAACTGGATAGAGCATCTGACTTCTAATCAGAGGGTTGGGAGTTCGAGTCTTCCCGGAGTCGCCATTATATCAACGATTTTGTTCACAGCTAAAATACTGTATAAAAATGCCTACCATTTTATATTGAATTTCAGGCTAATACCCCCACCCAATACCCCCAAACCATGGGTGCTTATAGAGTTGATGAAGTGGATATATTAAGTCTCTTTACCTACTATAGATATTTTGAGAATAGTGTGATTATTAAAAAAACTATTTCTATTTTTAATTCTATTAAGTTTATCAACCTCAAGTTTTGCACAATCATGTTTATTCAACTGCATATAATAGTGCTTTTGATGATCAAATAAATTAAAATAATAATATTTAGTTTTATTAGGTAATAAATTGAAAAGAAAAATTTGGATTATTTTTATAACACTATTAATTTTGGTAATGAGTAATAACAGTCAAGCTAATGAATTTACCTATCAGACTAAGCGCGTCCCAGCTGAATGGGAGCCACAAGAGGCTATTTGGATGCAATGGCCTGGATATTGGGAAAAAAATCTTGAAATAACTTTTGCAAAGATAGCTGAGATAATTTCGCGATATGAAAAAATTCATATTCTTTATCATTCAAAACAAATTTATGCGGATGCACAAAAAGCCTTAAGAGATATCGGGGCAGATCCAGAAAATAAAAATATTTATTGGCATAAAGTGCTTTATGACAATGCTTGGATGAGAGACAATGGCCCTATTTATGTTTTGAATAATAATGAACTAAGGATTCAAAATTGGAATTTTGATGCGTGGGGTGGCGCTTTTGGTTCAGATATTTCTTTTAAGTTAGATAATACAGTTCCAGATAAAGTTGGTGCGATACTTGATGTGGCTGTTGATCACATAGATATAGTACATGAACGAGGTAACTTAGAGTTTAATGGATCAGACACAGTTATTTTAAATTGGAGCACCATAGGTGATCCAAGTAGAAATTTAAACTATAATAAGCAGCAGGCAGAATTTGATCTAAAGAAGCACTTTGGTGTAACAAATGTAATTTTTATTGAAGGAATTCCGGATGGAGATCTTACAAAAGGTCATATTGATGGTATTGCTCGGTTTATTGGGCCAGAAAGTGTAGTCGTCTTACAATGTACAACTGAATCATCATGTCGATTAGATAGTAAAGATGCCGAGATTTATAATAATGCAGCCAAAATAATTAAGGAAGCAGGGTTTAATGTAATAAGAGAGCCTATTGAGGGCTTTGTTAATTATAATAATCAAATATTTGATACTAATTACATGAACTGGTTAGTTGGAAACGGATTTGTAATCGTACCTAGTTTTGGAAATCCAGATACAGATATTCCAGCAAAATCTCGTATAGAGACCTATTTTCCTAATCGAGATGTACATCTAATTGAAATGTTAAGTTCTTGGGCAGCTGGAGGTGGAGTACACTGTCATACAAATGATCAACCTGCTTTTCCTAATCAATAAACAGTCTCTTTACCTTCCACAGATATTTTGGTTAGGGTGAGAATATGAAAAAATTATTTATTTCTACTTTTCTTACTTTCATTTTGCCTTCTGTTACTTATGGATAGACATATGTTTGTGCATTTCAATGTTTTTTAGATAAAAATAAAATATGCCAATTAGAATTTAAAAGCACAGAAAAAGGATTTGAGTTTATTTTGTTACTGACAAATTTCTATTTTATCCCAGATGCCATTGGGGTAATGTAAATAACGATTTTACACGAAAAGGGGGATAATAAAAAATTATGGATAAACCTGACTTAAAATTAATTTATTTTAAACTACGAGCTTTAGCTGAAACACCACAAATGATGATGGAATTTGCTGGATTAAATTATAATTATATCATGGCTGAAGATTATTTTAAAAAATCATGGGAAGAAGCTAAAAATGATGCCCCATTTAATCAGCTTCCTTTGCTTATAGTCAACAATAAAACAGAGATTTGGCAAAGCAATTCAATAGTGAGGTTTTTAGCACCACTGACAGGAACAATGCCTAATGACAGATTATTGGCGGCTCAAGCTGATTCAATATTTGAAAGTACACATGAATTATTTTTCCCACTAAACCCAACAGTTAATGTTGTGACAGGAGAGCAACATAATGTGCTAAAAAAACAATTTCTGGAAGCGTTTCCAAAAAAATTAAAAAATTTTTCAAGGCAATTTGAAAGGCTATCAGATGGCCCATTCTTTTTTGGCGATAAACCATATTATTGCGATTTCTCAGCATATCATCATTTTTCATTGGCTAAAATTCTTGATCAAGAGGTTATGAACGGATACCCTAAAATTATATCTTTTATGAAGGCATTTGAAAAACTTCCAAAAGTAAATGAATACCTTGAAAAAAGACCAGAAATTATTGGTGTTGGGATTAGCCCCAAATTAATCATCAATGGTATTGAGTATGAAACTGGATAGGACATCTACCAAAAAATAAAATAATTATTGAATAGGTATTTTTTATTACAAAATATTTGTTCAATAGAAGGTTCTAAAGGTTTTTTGTTGAATTTTTTTTTCTTTTAGGTTTCTATGAAATGACGGAGAAGTTGATTTTTAAAGTTCTTATATTGTGAAGCGTCCAAGAAATTGATTAACTAGGGCCTTTAGTGAGTAAAATTCAAGTAAGCTTTTTAAGAGTTATTTTAACCGTCAAATAATTAACGATATTATGGAGGTATCATGTATAAATTTTTTATTGCTTTATTAGCACCTTTACTGTTTCTCTGCATGCCTTCTCTAGCAGATTTTCCAGATAAAAACGTTGTTTACCAAATTACTTTCGCAGCTGGTGGAGGCTCAGATGTTAGGGCGCGTCATCAACAACCCCATCTTGAGAAGGAGCTTGGTAAGAAGATTGTCATTCAGTACAAACCTGGTGCAGGTGGATCTATTGGTTGGGCAAACTTAGTGAAGCAGAAAGCTGATGGCTATTTTATGTCTGGGATCAATATTCCTCATATTATTTTGCAACCTTTGGCTCGAGAGCCTGGCTATGAGACAGAAGACATTGTGCCAGTTGTTCTTTTTCAACAAATACCTTTTGGCCTAACTGTTCTTCAAGATTCTCCGTTTAAAACTTTGGATGATCTCATTAACTACGCTAAGAAAAATCCTGGTGCACTGACGATTGGTGGATCAGGTACTTGGGATGCGACGCATATAGCTAACTTGCAGTTTGATATGATGGCAGGCATTGAAACTACTTATGTCCCGCACAAAGGAGGCAAACCAAAACAGACCGCACTTCTCGGTGGACATACAATGGCGAGTTGGTTTGGTCCTAACGAAAAAATGCCCCATGGTGATAAAGTAAGGACCCTTGCTTACGCTACTGAGAACCCAATACAGGTTAGTCCTGATGTACCTACTTTTAAATCATTTGGATATCCTCTTTACTCCTCAGTTTACCATGGAGTTGGAGTCCCAAAGGGAACGCCTGAGGCACATATAAAGGTTCTTGAAGAAGCTTTCCTTAAAATTGCTGGTCTTGACGAAACTAAAAAGGTTAAGTTGAAAGTTGGTATTATGCCAATCGCACTTGACTCTGCATCTTCACAGAAACTAATTGCTGAAAAAAAGGTTGCGTGGGAACCAATTGTTAAAAAGTTCGTTAAATAGAAATATGACGAGAAATTAACACGAAATATTTTTTAAGTGTTTGAAGGAATAATCAACGGCCTTTTCCATGCCCTCGAGGGATGGAATTTGCTGTTGATTATTTTTGGTACTTTTTTAGGTATAGTTTTTGGATCTATGCCTGGTCTCACAGCTACTATGGGTCTAGCCTTGTTAGTTCCATTCACTTTTGGAATGGAGCCAGCTGCAGGTCTAATAATGCTTGCTGGTATTTATGTTGGGGCTATGTATGCAGACGCTATACCAGCAATTTTAATTAACACGCCTGGTACTCCCGCTGCGATAGCAACGACATTCGATGGGTTCCCATTAGCTCAAAAAGGGAAGGCTCAGCAAGCATTGGTAACTGCGGCATTTGCGTCATTTATCGGGAGTATAATTGCAAATATAGTTCTTGCGACATTAGCAGAACCCCTTGCAGAACTATCGCTAAAATTTGGTCCTCCAGAGTATTTTTGGTTGGGAATTTTTGGCCTTACTATAATTTCTGTTTTATCAAGTGGAAGCTTGCTAAAAGGTTATTTGACGGGTTTTATTGGCCTAATTCTATCTGCAGTTGGCATGGCTTCTCTATCTGGAGATGCCAGACTTACTTTTGGATTCCCAGAGTTGCAAAGTGGAATATCTTTGGCTGGTGCATTAATTGGATTTTTTTGTTTACCAGAGATCCTTTCTACCATAATTGGTAAAGGGCAAGATAATTATACTGGCGAAAAAATTCGCCCTAGCCTGAAAATTCTTTTTGCAACTATCTTTGATCTTGTAAAGATGCCCTTTTTATTGATTAGATCATCACTGATAGGCTTAGTAGTAGGCATAGCGCCAGGTGCTGGTGGTAATATAGCTAGTATGGTCTCTTATAGTGAAGCCACGCGCTGGGATAAGAACCCAGAAGAATTTGGTAAAGGGACAATAAGGGGAGTGGCTGCATCAGAGGCGGCAAATAGTGCGATGGCACCAGGATCATTAATCCCACTTTTAACACTTGGGATACCGGGATCACCACCTGCCGCCATAATACTTGGCGCTCTAATGTTGCATGGAATGCAACCTGGAGTAGATCTTTTTGCAACTTATGGAGGCATTACATACACATTTATGATGGGATTATTTGTGGCAGCTTTTGCTATATTGATTTTTGGATCCCTTGGATCCTTTTTGTTCAGTCTTTTGATCAATATTCCTGCAAAATCTTTGGCGCCCGTAATCCTTTTAATGACAGTTCTTGGTTCGTATGCAATACGAAATAATCTCCTTGATGTTTGGGTGATGCTTTTATTTGGAGGGATTGGTTTTTTTCTTAATAAGCTTTCCTACCATCCAGCCCCACTTGTGCTGGGTTTTATTTTGGGCCCCTATATTGAAGAAGGTTTAGTTCAATCTACAATGATAGGCGGTGCGAAAGGAAGTGTTTTAGTTTATATGATAAGTAGCCCTATCAGCATAGTTCTAATAGGGTTATGCGTAATTACAGCTTTGTGGCCTATTCTTTTCAGAAGGCGTATTCTGAAAAATGAAAAAGCTGAAGACCAAAAAGCGAGTCACGGCACAGTTAATGCTGATGTAGTGATGGGAATAATTACTCTTTGCCTTACAGGAATTGTTGCATGGTCTATTGTCGATTTAAGTTTTTATGGAGTTCTGTTTGTTAATTTTTGTGTTTATTGTACAGCTATTTTGGGAATTACAATCATCTTTAAAGGTTTTTTTGTACCAAAAAAAATACATATATTTTACAATGTAGCGGAACAAAATCGCGTTATTGTAGGTTTTTTAATTATAGCTGGATTTATTTTGTTTATTCAGCTTATTGGTTTTTTAATAAGCAGTATAATCTTTATATTTTTAATGAAATCATATCTCAATAAAGAAAAAATGAATTCAAAAAATGCTTTACTATCCGTTTTTCAGTCAATTCTCATCTCAACTATCGCTTATTATTTATTTGCTAATATTCTTTACGTTCCATTGCCTATTGGAATATTTTTCAATACTTAGTTCCAAAACCTAAAATATAGTTAATTGATAATAGAGTAAGCCTAAAAATAAAAAGTTCAAAACAAAAATGTAGGTGTTTACCTTCTTCCAGAAGTTCTTTTTGCACTCGGTTTAACGCCGACTTTAACTTCTCTTATTGCGATGTAAATTCCAGAAGTTAAGATCAAAACAATACCTAAAAATGAAGTTAAACTCAGCCATTCATTCCATATAACGATACCCCAAAAGACAGATAATAAAAGTGTAGTATATTCAAATGGTGCGATAAGCCCTGCTTCACTTAATCTATATGCTTGCGAAATTAAATAACCTCCAATTGAACTGGCTATTCCTATTCCGATTATTGCAAGCCAGTGTATATTTATTGGCCATGCCCATGCTTTAAGTAAAAAATTAATAGATGGATTTTCGGAGCCAGAAAATTTACCATCCCCAAGAATTACTCCCATTAAAACACTGATTAGAATAAACGAAAATTGTATGTATATACTTAGAGTTGATGCCTTTTCAGAAAGTCCCATATGTCTGGTCATTATATGAAGTCCTGCATAGCAAATTGCTGCAGAAAGAGGTAGCAAGGATACCCAGGCAAAGCTTATTTGGCCTGGTTTCACAATTACTAAAACACCAATAAAGCCAAAAATTAAAGCTGAAATACGCCTTGCTCCAACTTTCTCCTTTAATATAAGAATAGAAAATAGTGTTATTAAAAGTGGTGCAACATAAAATATTGCTGAACACTCAGCTATAGGCAGAGATACTAATCCAAGAAAAAAAAATAAATTTGCAAATACAAGAAGAAAACCTCTAAATAAATGAGCAAGTGGCCTTCTAGTTTTCAATACTTTTAGACCACCTTCCAAGGGAACAAAGATTAATAAAGTAACTAAAAAAGCAGAAATTGATCTTATTAAAATAATTTGATGCAAAGGGTAATTTTCACTTAATATCTTTACTGAAAAGTCACTTAAGGAAAAACAAAATGACGCTCCAATTGCACAAAAAATACTGACTAAAGAAATATTAATATTTTTTAACATTTTGTTACTCTATTAAATAAGATTTGCTAATATAAATTTTAAAAGAACTTTCAAACTAAACAGTAATTTTAAAAATTAGGGAAACAAATAATGAAAAAAAACTTAACTTTAGCTGTTTTAGTTTTCATTATTTCCTTATCTAAATTAGCATTTAGTGATGATATTTTAAAAGGTTTTGATGCATATAAAGATAAAGATTACAAAAGTGCTTTTGAAATATGGTATAAATTGGCTGAAGAGGGCGACCCAATAGCTCAAAATAGTCTTGGTGTTCTTTTTCAAAAGGGGCAAGGAACTGATCAAAATTTTAGTTTGTCTTATGACTGGTTTAGAAAATCTGCTGAAAAAGGATATACGCCAGCGCAAGTATCACTAGGTTATATCTATGACCAAGGTATGGGCATTAAGAAAAATAAAATAAACGCCTATATGTGGTGGAAAATTGCTAGTTTACATGGTGACAGTGATGCTAAAACATTACTCCAAATTTTATTGTCTGAAATTGACCAGAATGATAAATTAATTGCACAAGAAAAAGCAAATGAATGCCTAAATAATAATTTTAAAAACTGTTAAATATTTAAGTTATTTTGCTTGTTTATTTTTAATCCATTCTTAGTTTTTTTCAAATTTGAAATATAGTTTTCTCTAATACTAATGTAAGTTGTTGCCGCTACAATAATTGATCCACCAATCCAAATATTTTGAAGAGGAACTTCACCAAAAATTATGAATCCTAGCCATACGGCCCATAGAAGCCTTAAATAATCTAATGGAAGTAAAAAAGAAATTTCCCCTCTTTTTAGAGAGAAGTTTAGTGTTAGCTGAGCTAAAGTTGCAACTAAGGCAAGTAAACACAATATAATGAATTGCTGAAAATTAAGCCAATCCCAAACAAATAAGGCAGCAATAAAAGATAATGGTATAACTCCTGCTGACTGCCAAAAAGTTATAGAAACATTATTATCTGTTTCAGTGAGTTTTTTCGCTAAAAGCAGTGATATTGACCATAATAGACATGCCAAAAGCACGCAAAACGGTCCAAATGACATTTCTAAGTCAGGTCTTAATACAATTAAAACGCCAAAAATACCCAAGCCCATTGCGCTCCACCTCCTTAGCCCTACAACTTCTTTGAATGCCAAAATTGCCAATAAGGTTGCAAATATTGGAATAGTAAATGCAAGTGATTGTGCCTTTGATAATTCAGTCATACTAATTCCATAAAAAAAAAGAAGCATGGCACCACTCCCTGATAAGCTTCTCAAAAATGTAAAAAATGGCTGATTGGTTTTGATAATCGAGAAACTGTTCTTGTAAACAAATGGAATAATTATTGGAATTACTAAAAAGCTTCTAATAAATGCAATTTGAAAGGGGTGTAAATCTTGTGATGAAAGCCTTACCAAGGCTGCTGACAGAGAAGCGCAAAACCCAGAAAAAATAAAAACTAAAACAACTATTAACAATGGTGTTTCTTGGAAAAAAAAATTTAATTTTTTAATCATTTAATTCAGGAGGGAAAATATGATTATTATTTTTATCCAACCTTAATTTGAAAACTGATTTTACATTTTCTAGAGGTAAATCATCATACAAATGAGGAAAAAGAGTGTTATTTCTTGATGGTTCCCATTCAATATTTAGTCCTGATGGATCGATTTTTAATAAAAGTAATTTACTTACCCCGTTAAAATGTAATCTAGCAGTTTCTTTAACTTGTTTAGATGACGAGAAGTGAATAAAGCCGTCTTTAAGATCAATCCCAGCGCCTTTGAAGAGACCATTTTTTTGAGCACTTTGCCAATCATTTTCAGAACAAATCTTATAAATAGGTTTTTTTAAATCAAAATCTCTTTTCATAAATTTTTAGCTTTTCCAAATCCCTATAATAAATTTAAAAAAAAGCCTATTTTTTAAATTACGATAGTAATACTAGGTCTTAAATTATTTAATTTCGATATTTATTTATTTTTTAATTATAGATTTCAAATAAGATTATTATATAAAATAGATAATGAATAGTTTTTTAAAAAAAAAATGAAAAAGATTAGTCCTCCAATAGCA
>CABYVI010000031.1 GCA_902522415.1 uncultured SAR116 cluster alpha proteobacterium
TATACGAAGAAGATGAATTAAATATTTTTAAGAAAGCAGCATTATCTAGGGCCTTTGATGAAGAAGTATTTAAACAGTTGAATAATAAAAAAATCAAGATACCAGTTTATCTCTCAGCTGGTCAAGAATATATACCTTCAACATTTGCTTCTTTCTTTGATAAATTTCATCCAAAAACTGAAAAGCAAATTTTTATTCAACATAGAGGTCATGCCACATATATATGTTTTGGTGGAAATTTAGATAAATTAGCATTAGAATTATTAGGCAGTAAAGATGGTTGTGCAAATGGAATGGGTGGTTCTGCATCTATACAATGTAGGGATAAAAATATCTACGGTCATGATGGATTAATGGGTTCTCATGGGCCTATTGCAGTAGGAGCATGCTTTGGCAATAATTTACCAACGCTTTGTTTTATTGGAGATGCAGCTGCTGAAGAAGATTATTTTCTAGCTTCATTAGGATGGGCCTCAACAAAAAATCTTCCTATATGGTTTATAGTAGAGGATAATAATCTTTCAATTTTAACAGAAAAAAAAGTAAGAAGAAATTGGGAGATGAATGATGTGGCAAAATCATTTGGATTACTATCTTTTGATATTGAAGATAATCCAAAAGATATTTGGAAATGTTTTACAAAAGAATTAATCTATCAGCCATGTTTATTCAATGTAAGAACAAACAGATTATATTGGCATGCAGGAGCAGGTATAGATGACCCTAATACTTTTGATAGACAAAAAGAATTTGTTTCTAATTTTGGAGATAAAATTGTTAATGATGCTGAAATTAAAGTAAAAAAAGTTTGGGAAAAATGTCTAAACTTAGTTTAAGAGATACAATTAAAGAAACTATCAGGTTCCATCTTAAGGAAAAAAACGGACTTGTTATGGGTCAATGTTTAACTGCTGTTGGTTGGGTTGGAGGCACCCTACCCGAATTATATGAACAAGATGGTATGATTGAGTTGTCTATGGCTGATGTCGCAGGAGGGGGGTTTGCTGTAGGTGCAGCAATAGCAGGACGAAAACCAATTTATGTTATTAGATATCAAGGTTTTAATTGGTTTAATGCTCCAATTATATTAAATTATGCTTGTAAATCAAAAGAAATTTGGGGTGTTCCATGTCCTATGTTAATAAGATCAGTAGGAATGGAAGGTTCAATAGGGCCTGTTGCAGGTTCTTCCCATCATTCATTATATTATAGAATGCCTGGAATTAAAATTGTTTCTCCAATGAGTCCCAAAGAATTTAAAAATGTGTATAATGATTTTATTGAAAGTGAAGATATAATATATGTATCAGAGCATAGAAAGTCATATGATAATAAAGATGAATTAAAAGATATAATTTATGAGAAGCCAGACTTTACTTTATTTGCTATTTCTATAACAAGGTTTGAATCCATTAAAGCCTCTAGTCAACTTTTAAAAGAAGGTTTAAAAATCAATGTTATTAATCTATTTCAATTAAAACCTTTAAAATTTTCAAAAAAATCGATTGAAAGCCTCAAAAAATCAAAGTTTGGAGGTATTGTATTAGATGATGATTATGTTAATGGAATTGCTAAAAATATTGCAAACGATTTAAATCTAATGACTTCAAAAACAGTTAATGTTTTAGGCTTGAAAGATAAATCAGCTGGCTTTTATCCACAGGTAGATAACTTGCCACCAAATGCAGAAGAAATAAGTAAATTTATATTAAAATTAATAAAAGAAAAAAAATAATTATATAAAGGAAAAAAATGAATAGTGAAGACTATAATGATGTTATTGTATCAAAACCATGGGGCTACGAATATCTATGCTATTCAAATGAAACTGTTGCAATTTGGTTGTTAAAAATAGACCATAATGAGAGAACTTCAATGCACTGTCATCCAAATAAAAATACTGGATTAATTGTTCTTAGTGGAGAAATAGAACTATCTTTTTTGAGAAACTCAGTAAAGCTAGATGCATTAAAAAAAATAAGTATTTTCCGATCACGATTTCATTCATCTAAATCTGTCTCACTTGGAGGATCATATCTTTTAGAAATAGAAACACCTGTTGATAAAAAAGATTTAGTTAGATTGTCAGATGAATATGGAAGAGAAAAAAAGGGTTATGAGGGTAAAAATAGTTTTTCACCTAAAAACAACAATTGTATTAATATTCCTAAACCTAATATGTCAAATACCAAAATAAGTGCACATGGATCATTCTTAAAGCATATTCAGATGAAAGATACTAATTATTTAAAAGACCTAAATAATGACGATGTTATAGTCTTTACAAATGGAGGTTATATTACAACTGATGGTAAAAATATTTTGAGACCATCAGATGTCATTGATAAAAAATCATTAAAGCTTATATCAAAACAATTTTCCTTAAGTTCAAATACGACTGCTTTAATTGTAAGTAGTAATTAGATTATGATAATTTTTGATTTAGACCTAACAGTTTGGGAATGCGAAGATAAAAACGGCAACAATATTTGGGCTAAACAGCTTTTACCTCCATTCAATTTAGAAAAAGAAACTATATATGATGATGTTGGGTCAAAATGCACTCTTAAAAAAGGTATTTTCAATTATATAGAATGGTTATATGAAAATAATTATTCTATTTGTTATTGTTCTATTGGAGGTTATAAAAATTTACCCTTTAAATTTCAACCATCAATCATGTTATTAAAAAAATTTAATTTATTCAATTTTTTTAGAGATCCTTCAGTACTAGAATATAAAACTTTTAATAAAATGGACTTTTTAAAAAAAATTGAAAGTAAAGCTGTTTTTTTTGATGACAATGACAAGATATTATCAGATGCATCAAAGTTAAAAAATTTAAAAGTAATAGATGCGAAGTCAATTAAGAATTGGTCATCTTTGATTGAAAATAATTAGTAATTATCTTTATACCAATTTAATGTTTTTTCAATACCAGAATCAATATCCACTTTAGGAGACCAATTATACTTTTTTAAAGCAATGGAAGATGCTAGACTAATGTTCGATTTTATTGTTGGTAATGAAAGATTGTGTTTTATTGTAAAATTTTTACCAGAGTGTTTGATAATTTTATTGACAAGCTCATTTATTGACAATGTGTACCCTGATCCAGCACAAACTATTTCATAAGGATCTGTTTGTTTAATCAGCATATTTTCTATCAATGAAGTTAGGTCATCTACATAAAGTAAATCTCTTCTTTCGGTTCCGTCACCCCATATTTCTAAAGTATTAGTTGTATTTTTCATTACTTTAGTTATGGTCGCTCCAAAAACATGGCTTTTTTCTAAATCAAATTTATCATGTGGACCATAAACATTTGTATGTCTAATAATTGAAAATTTTGTATTTCCAATTCTAGAGTAGAAACGACAGATATTTTCAAAGTAAATTTTATTCCAAGCACCACCATGGTATTTTTCTTGAATATCTAACGATGGATCAAATGTATTCTCAGTGTGTGGTTTTTCAGAAGAGTTATAAATAATAGAACAGCTTGGTAAAACAAAGTGTTTGTATTTAAAATCAAATGATGCTCTCATAAGCAAGCTGTTAATTATTGCATTATCTGCGATATGTATGTGTGGACTTTCTATAACGTCTTTTGAGCCAGATGTTACAGAAGCCATTTGAATTAAGATATCATACCCTGGCAGTATAGATTCTATATCTTTTTTATTAGTTAAGTCTGCTTGTACCCAATTTAAATTTTGTAATTTAAATGGGGGTCTCTTATTCCAAATACCAGTTACAGAATATTTAGAATTATTGACTAATTTTTGAGTAATGTTTCTACCAATGAAACCAGTGGCACCTGCAACAATAACTTTAGTTTTTGAGTTGTTCATTATACTATCTTCCTCCACTTACTGTAATCATAGAGCCACTTATATAACTTGATTTATCAGATAAAAGCCAATGTATTGTTTCGGATGCTTCATCAGTAGTCCCAATTCTTCCTAAAGGTATAGAATTTTTAATTTGCTTAAGCTTTTCATCACCTTCAGCTGCCAAGGAATCTGTTAATATAGTACCTGGACTTACCGCATTAATTCTTATCCCATAAGGTCCAATTTCTCTGGCCGCACCAACAACGAAAGTATTTAATCCAGCCTTAGTGGCCGCATAAGTAGATATATGATTTCCACCAAACCGCGCAGCTTCAGAGCTTATTAAAACAATAGAACCAGTAATTTTTTTTTCAATCAATGTTTTAGTAAATCTATAAACACAATAAATTGTTCCTGTTAGATTCACTCGGATCATTCTCTCAATTGAATTTATGTCTGATTGAAAAAAACTTTCCCTTACAGGAATATCACCTGCATTTGCAACTAAATAATTAACAGGGCCAAAACTTTCAGTCAAATTGTCAAAAATAGAATTAACGTCATCATAATCAGATATGTCACCTTTTAAGGCAATTGCTCTACCACCGTTATCTTGAATTATTGAAACAGTTTCATTAGCTCTTTTCTCATTTTGAAGGTAATTAACTCCAACACAATATTTTAATTTTCCAGCCATTATAGCAGCTGACCTTCCAATCCCCCTTCCTCCACCAGTAACAAGTAAAACTTTATTCATAACATTATCTAAAAATTATTTTAAGGACTGTAAAAGGAAAATTTATCGTGTAATTCAATAACTTTATCTAATTTATTTTTGTCCATAACACCCTCATCTCCAGCTTCAACTTGCTCCTTAACCTCATTTTTATATAAAGCCCCAGGTAAAACAACTGAAATAGCAGAAAAGGACAAGCAAAATCTTAGAGCGGCCTTACATGCTTCAGCTCCAGGTTTGATTTCTAGTAAAGATAATATTTTTTCTGTTCCATCTATCCAGGTGATAATCTGTTTCTTAGACCAATTATGGCGATGATCTCCTTCAGGAAAAACTGTATTTTTATTTATTTTTCCAGTTAAGAATCCAAAACATAGAGGTGTGCGTGCAACTATACCAACACCACGATCCTTACATAAATCAAAAAGACCGTTTCTAAATGCTCTGATATCCATCATGTTGAAATTAACTTGGAGTAAATCTAAATCTCTTTGTTGTAATAATTCCACACCTTCACTCGGGCTTTTACATGAAACACCCCATTGATTTATCAATTTATCTTTTTTAAACCTATCAAGTAGATCAAAAATCTTTTTATCTTCAAATAGTATATTGCCTGGTGGGCTATGTAACCACAAAACATCAATATAATCTGTTTTTAATCGAACTAAACTAGATTCTAGAGACTTCATCAATTTTTTGTGATCAAAATTTGCACCTTCTGACCAAGATGAATACCCAATTTTTGTAGAAAGAATAATTTTTTTTCTAGAGTTTTTTAATGCTTTTCCAATTAAATTTTCACTTACACCATTGCCATAAGCAGGTGAAGTATCAAAAAATTGAACTTTATTATTGGATGCAAATTTTATTGTTTCTAGAGATTCATCATTATTGGTTTTCCCATAAGATGAGTTGCCAGGTGTTTTGCCTCCAATACCCCATCCACCAAATCCAATAGAACTAATTTCAGGACCGTTTTTACCAAGCTTTCTTTTGATCATAAAAGTTAAAAGTGTCCTGCAAGCTTGCCAACATCACCCTCACTAGATGATTTTTCTATAATATTACTGTCATATAAATAAGCACCTTTTTTATTCCCCCACCAAACTACCTCACGGCACCATTTTTGAAAGTCTGTATAACTAGATTCTTCTCTTTTTATAAGGACATTGTTTGTAATATTATTTAATTTATAAGGTTCGCCATTTCTAACTCCATTATAAACATCAAGTATATTGTATTTTAACTCAACACTTACATCCTTCTTCTTTCCTGGGCTTTTCAATAACAATTGATTAAGTTTTATGCAATCATCTAGCATTCCAGGAGGCATAGTTAAATTATTCTTTAAAAGTAATTTTTCTAAAATATCTTTTGCTTCAATATAAAAATCATTTATTTTATTTTCTTTTGTTAACATTATAAAAGCATACTCATCTTGAGGCCAGTGGATTCCTAACCAATCAGGTGAATATAGAAATTCAGCCCCACCTTCTTGTATTACTCTAGCTTGATCAATAAATAAATCTCTAACTTTAGCGATAATTGGATATAGATTTTCATCAGCGTCAATAAAAGATGTTATCATCTCCTTGTAAGATAGTTCTCCATATGTGTGAGATAATATAAGGGGTATTTGAAATATCTTGTCAAAATGTAAAAAAGCTGCCATCCAGCAAAATGCTCTAGTTTTCCTCCACATTTTTTTAGGCATAGCTTTAGTAGCAACAACTAGTTCCTGAAATTCAGGCACATCGTCTTCTAATTTAATCTTTTCACCATGTATATTAATAATTTCAGAAACAACTGTAACCATTCCATGTTGCTTTTGATATTCTTTATTACCCATTTCTGCATTTGGAAGAATTGAAAGGTTGTTGAACTGAATACGATTATGCTGACCAAAATTGATTAAAGTATCAACTCCAGATACAAGTGTATCATAAGTTTCCTCAGGGTTGCCAAGAATTATATCTGAGAAAGTTTCAACCTTATCTCTACTAAATCTTGTTGCAAGTTCAAGATAAGTATCTAAGGAAATATTATCTCTTTTAATAGCTTTAAGCGTATGAGGGTCTAATGATTGCATAGATAATGCAACACCTTTATTTAATCCAGCATCAGAAAGTATCTTTTGTGTTTGATATGCTCTCTCCGTTGCATTTTTTGTATTTTGAACAGATAAGGCATGTGGATAACCTGTTTCTCTTTTTTTATTTGCAATATAATTAGCTAAATCAATATCTCTTTTCTTTATTCCAAAATTAGCATCACAGCAGAATACAAATTCAATTCTATTATCTGAAAACCAATCAACTTCTTTATGCAACCTATTTTCTTCAAAAGAAGCAACTTTATCACCTGTAGCTGACCCCCAATCACAAAAAGCACATTTAAAAGGGCAACCTCTATTAGTTTCCCATAAGCCAATCCATTTTTCATCTGGGTTAGCCTTCATAAGTGACTCGAAAGTTCCATCTAATAATGGGGATGGAATTTCACTTAAATTTCTTAGTCTTTGTCTCGTGGTTGTGCGTATGTATAACCCTTGATAATTGATAAAACTTAAACCATCAACATCAGACCAATTTTGAACACGAAAATTTTCAATTATATCAGTAAGAGTTCGCTCACCTTCTCCATGCACAGCCAAATCTATAAAGTCATACTTTCTTAAAAAATTTTCTGTTTCATAGTCTGGAACATGTGGACCACCAAAAATAATTAAGGCATTAGGATCTCTCTTCTTAATCCTTCTTGCAATTTCTAATGAAATTTGAAAATTCCAAACATAAACACTAAACCCAACAATACTCGCACCTAATAGATTTTCAACTGTAGCATTTATGCCTGTTCTTTTATAAATTGGATCTCTGAAACTTAAATTAATTTCTTCTGAAATATGTTTTTTAACATAAGATTCTAAAATACCAACAGAGTATGGTAAATAATTTTGACCAGAAAAACTATTGTTTATCTGCACAAGTCCAATATCAATTAGATCATTGTTTATTAAAGTATCGGGCATCTATTTGTATTATAATCTTTTTTTCTATTATCTAGCAAATTTTTGAACAATTTCCAACATTTTAAATAGATTAATATTTATTTAAGTTAAGAAAATATTATAACTATTTTTACTTAAGTATTTCTAAATAGTTAATCTTATTGAATGTATTGACACTATACATAGATGATATTACTAAATAAATAATAAAAATTAGGAAATGTAATGCAAGATTTATTAAGTGAAGATCAAGTAAGTTTTTACGACGAAAATGGATATTTAGTTGTAGATAATGTAATTTCAGAGTTTGAATGTGATTACATTATGGAAAAAATGAACTATCATGCAGATGAAAACTTTTCAGCAATTTTAAACCCTGATAGATTTGAATTTCTTTTAGCTCAGTCTTATGAAAAGCTTAATGAAAATGATAATCTTCCTAATAAGGTAGATTATATTTTAAAATGCAAAGAAACCTCTGAAATAATTAGAAATTATCTAAAAAATAAAAATGTAGTTAGTATTTTAGAAAAACTTCAAGGTAGGCGAATTATAGGCTTAATGTGTCAAATGCTTTACAAAAAAGCTGGATCTACTTACGCACCTCAGGCTTGGACGCCCCACCAAGATAATTCTTATATAGGAAATAAAAATGGTTCTTACATAACAACAAATCTTTTTATGAATAAAGCCACAAAAGAAAATGGATCAATGTATGTATATAAAAAATCTCATAAATTTGGGATTTTTGATGCGGAAGACAGACCAAGTTACAGAGAGGCATCTGGAAATAATCCAGGAAGAACCATTGATATAAAAAACCTAGAAAAATTTGATAAAATTGACCTTGAGTTTAAAAAAGGTTCTTTGCTAGTTTTACATGGTAACTGTATTCATGGATCTTATCCCAATAATTCTTCAATAGACAGACCATTATTATCATGTTCATATATTCCAAAAGGAGAAGAGTATTCTATTGGATATAATGCTCAAAGGAAAGAAATATCCCTTTCATAATTAACTAGAGCCTTTTAAAAATATGGAAAAAGTAGCCATACTAATAATAACTCTAAATAGATCTAAATTTTTAATTAGACAATTAGAATATTATAATAAAATTAAATCCAACCATCCAATTTATATTGGTGATAGTAGCAATAATTACCATAAAAATAGAACTCTTAATAAAATAAAGTTATTAAAAAATAATTTAAATATAAAATATTTTTATTTACCTGGCTTTAGTGATAGAGAAGCACATTTTTTTTTAGCTAAAAAGTGTAAAGAAAAATACTGTGCTTATTCTGGTGATGACGATTTTTTAATCCCAAATGCATTAACTCAAAGTGCAAATTTTTTATCTAATAATGATGAATTTAGGACTGCTCAAGGTCACTCTTTAGTTTTTGAAATTAATGATGGTCTTGTTTATGGCAAAGATCTAAACTTCAGCCAATATTGGAGAGAAACTCAATTTGACAACATTTCAATTCAAAAAAGACTGACAAGTTTTAGTAAAAAATATTGGACAGTTGTTTTTTCAGTAAGAAGAACAAAAGAATTCATAGAAGATTTAAAAAATTTTAAAAATATACCAGATAGATCTTTTGGAGAGTTAATCCAAAATTTCACAGCAATAGCAAACGGAAAAACAAAAAGTCTAGATTGTCTTTATCTAATTCGACAGGTGCATCAGTCAACTTATAAACTTCCTTCAAAATTTGATTGGATAGAAAGCTCTGATTGGTATCCATCATATAAAATTTTTATTTCTTCCATAAGTAAAATTATTACCAAAAATGAAAATATTACCAGAACAAAAGCAAAAATA
>CABYVI010000032.1 GCA_902522415.1 uncultured SAR116 cluster alpha proteobacterium
AATACCCTAAATGATAATGAAGTTTATCAGTTAAAAAAACGAGTTTCAGGTCAGTCCTGGTATTAAAATCATAATTGGAGCCTAATATGTTAGCTAAAAATACATTAATGAAAAAAGTACCATTAATTTTCCTTATTTCATTTTATATTATTTTTAATTTTAATTATATTTCTTACGCACAATCTTCTGGTGAAGTTCCAGGTGCAACATCAGGACTTAATTCAGATGCAGACTTATGGCGTTATATTAGGCAAGGAAATAAAGGTAATACACAATTAGGAAATGAATTGTCTGCTGTTATGATACAATCTGAGGGTGATAACTGGAGATCAATTAGAAATGGCCCTCTATCACGGTATGGTGCGTATGGTATTATAGGAATATTAATACTATTGGCATGGTATTACTCTTATAAAGGCAGAATTAAAGTATCAAAAGGTTTTTCAGGAAAAACAATTACACGTTTTAAGGCTATAGAGAGGTTTTCTCATTGGTTAATGGCTGGTTCATTTATTGTCCTAGCAATAACTGGTTTAAACCTATTGTATGGAAAATACATCTTATTACCAATATTAGGGCCTGAAACTTTTTCAATAATTACCACTTCAGGAAAATACGCACATAATTTTTTATCTTTTGCTTTTATGCTTGGTTTAGGAATGTCATTTGTTTGCTGGGTCTCACACAATATCCCTTCAAAATTGGATGTTGAATGGCTTCGACAAGGAGGTGGTCTTTTTAACGAATCTCACCCACCAGCAAGAAAATTTAATGCTGGACAAAAGATTATTTTTTGGGCTGTAATGTTAGGTGGTCTTTCAATTAGCCTATCAGGTTGGGCATTAATGTTCCCTTTTGAAACAAATATGATGAGTAAAACTTTTGGTATTCTCAATATGATTGGTTTTAATCTATCAACAGACTTAACACCTTTACAAGAGCAGCAACTTCAGCAAATATGGCACGGTATTGTTGGTTTAGTATTAATTATAATGATCATTGCGCATATCTATATTGGTTCACTTGGTATGCAAGGCGCTTTTGATGCTATGAACAGTGGCGAAGTTGATAGGAATTGGGCAAAAGAGCATCATGGTTTATGGGTTGAAGAAGAGGATCAAAAAGCAAAAAATGCTGATAAAAAAGGTAGTGTTAATCAGCCAGCAGAATAATTCACTTTTAGTATATTTGAAAGACTTAAAAGGGGGCTTTCGAGGCCCCCTTAAGTCATTCGTTTTATTTGTATTATTAATCTGTAATTTTTCATATGTGTCAAATGCTCAAGAAAAATTAGTTGGCCATGGCGGTCCTGTAAAAGGGCTAACAGTCTCTAATAGTGGTTATTTAGTAAGTACCAGTTTTGACTATTCATCAATTATTTGGTCGATAAATGATATGAGAGAAGTTATCTCTTTAAATGATCATTTAGCTGCAGTAAATGTTGCTGAATTTTCACCTAATGAAAAAAAATTGGTAACTGCTGGTGATGATACAAGGGTTCTTGTTTATGATATACAAAACCCAATAAAAAAATCTTTACCAAGAGAACTTGGTAAGCATTTGGGAAAAGTTTCTGACATAAAATTTTCACCGAAGGGAAATTTAATGGCCACTTCTGGTTGGGGAGGCACTATCATTATATGGGACATGATCAATGAAAAAAAAATTCTGTCTTCAAATGCTGGTCATAAAGGTCCTATTAATTCGTTACAATTTTCTAATGATGGTAAATTTCTATTTTCTTCAGGTTATGATGGAACAATAAGAAAATTTGATATTTTTAAAAATACTTCAAAGGGGATTATAGTGTCCCACGGCTGGGGAATAAATATCTTCCATATTATAGAAAATAAAAATTCAATTATTTATGGAACAACTGATGGATCTATTAATATACATGATTTTAAAGCCAATAAAAATATATTGAAAATAGTGGACGAAAGAACACCTGTACTAACTATGTGTGTTGATATTAATAGGTCAAACATTGCCTTTGGAAATGCTAAAGGTAGAGTGATAATGATTAGTTTAGATGATTTTTCTTTGATTAGAGACTTTAGAGCTGCTCATGGACCTGTTTGGGCTTTAGCGTTTAATAAAGAGACTACTATGCTTTTTGTTGGTGGTTTAGATGATTACATTAATCAATGGGATTTGGTTACTTACCCACAGCCAGTGATCGTCCCTCCTGGCCCTGCAAGAAGGTTTAATCCCAGTCAATTACTCACAAATGGGCAAAAGCAATTTGCAAGAAAATGTAGTGTTTGTCATACTTTGGTTCCTGACGGTAAAAGAAGAGCTGGTCCAACACTATACAAAGTATTCGGAAGAGAAGCCGGAACATTGGAGGGTTACAAATTCTCACAAGCTCTTCTGGACAGTAAAATAATATGGGATGATAAAACTATTCATCAATTATTTACAGAGGGACCTGATGTTGTTTTACCTGGAACAAAAATGCCTATTCAAAGAATGAAAAGTTCAAAAGACAAAATAGATTTAATTAAATTTTTAAAAGAAGCAACACAATAATTATAAAGTGAAATTATATTTGAAATATTCATAGAAATAACTAAGATAAATTAAACTATAAAAAGGTTATATGATGAGAGTTATAATATTGAGTTCATTAGTTGCTGTATGTATTGCTATCGTATCTTATTATATTCTTGATGGTATGTCCGTAGATACTGCTTCAGCTCTTTCAGGATCATCTGTTAGATTATAAATTATTTAGGCAAGTAGTCATTTTTCCATTTTAATACGACATTAAATGAAATTGATATCCTTTCCTCATGACATAAGTTTGGGTGAACCAAATGATGTAAAAATGCAGGCCACATTAAGAGCTCACCAGAACTTGGTTTATGCCTGAATTCAGGATCAATCTGTTTATCCTTTCTAATTGCGGTCATATTAGCTTGTGGTCTTGGATCAAAAAAGCTTATATGATTAGGATTTAAATCATTTCTACTTCCAATAATTGGATCATCATTTGGTACAGAAACGTAATAAGTACCGCTCAACCATGAATGAGGATGGTTATGCAAATTATGATAATCACCAAATCTGTTTATGTTAGGCCAACCTTGTATGGAAAAGTTAATTTCATAATCTAATTCAGAATTTTTAGCATAATCTGTAGTTGCTCTTTTAAAGCAGTCATTAAGCCATTTGATTACTGGGTGGTCTATTTGAAGAAACTCCTGATCAAGATACTCTGTCGTTAGATTACTTCTTTCATCATTTAGTTCATTAATAAATTCAGTTAAAACTGGATTTGCCATATCGGAACCTGGAAGAATTACAGACATGATTGTAGTTGGCCAAAGATTATGAAATACTGGTGAAGTACTCATTTATTTCTCCTTAAGGAATATATATGAAGAATATCATTTTTATATTAATTAACAAAATTATAACTTTAATATTTCTATTAATACTTTTATCTCATCCAGTTTATGCAGATTTTACCAAAACATGGGAAAGCGCGTCCCCATCTGTTGTCTCTGTTCTACCTACATGGCCAGGTTATCAGAAGCCTGGTTTTGGAGCTCCTGCTGGAACTGCACCAGAAGGCTCTGGGGTGATAATTTCAAAAAATGGAATAGTAGTAACAGCTTCGCATGTTGTTAGTAGAGCAACAGAGGTTATTGTTAGAGATATTAACGGTCATTTGTATAATGCAGAAATAATTTTTAATAGCCCAGCTACTGATTTAGCTTTGTTAAAAACTGATATTATAAATAAAAATATAATTGTTAATTATAATACACCAAAAGTAGGTAGTGCCATTTGCCTTATAAGTAATTCCTTTGGGCTTGATTTAAATATAACTTGTGGAGTTGTCTCTTCTAATAAAAAGTCAGGTATTGGATTTAATTCAATAGAAGACTTTATTCAAATAGATGCAGCAGCCAATCCTGGTTCATCAGGTGGAGCTGTCGTAAATAAAAAAGGTGAATTATTGGGGATTATGAGTGGAATTTTTACTAAAGAAAGCGATACTAACGTCGGCGTTAATTTTGCCATTTCATCTGAACTCCTCAAAAAAACTATAAATCATTTAATCAAATAAAATGTATTTTTTAAAAAGAACTTTCATAATTATTTTTTGTTCAATTATTTTCACATTTAATCTTTTGGCTTCTGAAATAAATTTTCATTATGAAAAAAAAACTATAAAACAACATTGTGATATAATTTTCAAACTTTCAAACAATGCAAACTTTCACGATTTTTGGGAGATAACTAAAATAGATGATTTAACTGATGAGTATTTCAATAAAGAACATCAAACTAAAATTAAAATTTCAAAATTAATAAGAGGTTCTAAAATCAATGGCCTAAGGTATATTTTCTTTGATAAAAACAGTAATCCACACTTATTGGTTAACGTTGATAAACTTTGTAAAGTTCGATTATCAAGGTTATTAATCAGAGAAAATAGAAATAAAATCTCTTCTATTGCTACTTTGTCAAGTGATTTAACTACAATCACCAAAAATGAAAAACTCAATCCTAATCTAAAAAGCGCAAAGCCATTTAGAGGTGTAAAAGTAGCTATTGTTGATACTGGAGTTAATTATAATCTTGATTTTATTTCTGCTCAAATTTCAAGAAAAGATCCTTCAACACTTACGGGTTACGACTTTGAAGACAACGATGACCTTCCATTTGATATTGATACAGGAAGATCAATTTTTTTTCCAATGCATCATGGAACAGCAGTATCAAGTATTATTTTAAGAGAGGCACCTATGTCAGAGTTAGTTGTATACAGATTTCCAAGATCAAACATGTGTAGGTTCGAAGAATTAATTAATCATATTGCTGCTAATGAAATTAAAATTGTAAATCTATCAATGGGTTCATCTAATAAGAGTGATTGGAATTGTTTTCTCAAAGCAGCTTCTTACAACAAAAATATTTTGTTTTTTGTTTCAGCTGGAAATGATGGAAAAAACATAGATAAAATTAAGGTATTTCCTGCTTCTCTCGAATTAGAAAATATTTTAGTAATTTCATCCTCTGATATTTCTGGAGATTTGGCACATGGATCAAACTTTGGCAAAAAAACAGTTGATTTTTTAATTCCTGGAGAACAAGTGCCAGTTATAGATCATAGGGGTGTGAAAACAAAGGCTTCCGGTTCTAGCTTTGCAGTTCCAAGAATAGTAGCAATGGCTGTAAGATATCTATCAAAAAAATCTAACGCTACGATTAACGATATAAAATCAGTATTAATAGCTAGAGCAATTAAAAATAATAAGCATGTGAAATATGGCTGGATCCCTGATCCTTTAGATGATTATCTATTAAATTAATTAAGTGCGTTATTTAAAAAATCTCTTGCTAAAGGAACAGCTCCTGGATTGTGAATCTCCATTAATGAAATAGCTTTTTCTCCAAATTCCTTATTCTTTGTGAAAGCTGCTGCTTGAACTGCTAATCTTAAAACTTGAGGATCATCTGGAGTAAAATCTAAAAGTTTTTTTAAAACTACAATCTCTTTTTCATACGATTTATTTAAGTGCAGCGCTATAGCTAATGAATGCAAGCTTGTGGGACTTTTAGGGTCTAAATTTGAGCTTTTTTCTAAAAAGTAAATAGCATCATCTAAAAGACCAACTTTTCCTAGTGCCTGACCTGCCATATCAAACAAAAACTTATTATTAGATAATTCGCAATGAGTTTGAATTTTTTTCAGTAATAAACTTCCTGGATTGCTCTGAAACTCCTTGATCTCCTCAAGTGCATCTGCACAAAGTCGAATAGATTTTCCAATTTCAAAAAAAAGAGAACTATTGTTATTTGTTTTTTCAAATACTGATTTCAATAACGATGAAGGGACTGCTTCATTATATTCTCCTCCACCTGAAGAAATTATGCCAATTAAGTTACCTTTACTATCTGTTAGTGCGCCACCGCTTGTTCCAGGAAGGTTTTGAGTAAAAGAGTGGATTCTTGCTTGGATTTTGCCTTTTTCAGGATACGATATAATATCTTTTTCTTCAAAAACTCTAATATCATTTCTACCGATATCAAATGCTATCATAATCGCACTTTTTGGCTGGATATCTTTAATATTGATGTCAAATTTAGGTATTTTTTCTGTTAATGATAAAAATGCAATATCTGCAACATGTTCATTAGCAATTGAATAGGCCTTCAGAATTTTTTTATTGGGCATTCTTACTAATACAAATTCACTGTCTTCTATTACATGTCTATTGGTAACAATTAAATTGTTAGACAGTATAACTCCACTTGCAACCATAGTAGGTGTTTTGATTGCGACAACTTTTTTAGTCCACTCGCATACTTCCTTATTTGCAAAACATTTACTTTCATTTGCAAATGCTTGTTGAATTAAAATAAGACAACTTATCCAAAATATTGTTATTTTAAAATTGAATATTCCTTGTAGATGAGTAAACATATATAATTTAAAAACTTCTTGATTATAAATTTTAAAATTCAGCTTAAATGAAAACTAATAATAACAAAACTAAAAAACCTGGAATCAGATTAAAGGTTTATGTAAGAGAGGATATGGTTGGAGGAGGCAAATTAGAACTACTTAAGATTGTAGGAGAAACAGGTTCAATTTCATCAGCTGCAAAAAGCATGGGATTAGACTACAAACGGGCATGGTTTCTACTAGATACTTTGCAAAGATGTTTCAAAGAACCATTATTTATAACTCATAGAGGGGGAGGGGCTTCCAGTGGGACCTCTTTGACTGATTTAGGAACCCAACTTATTGAAAGATTTGATAAAACGGATATAGAGGTTAAAAAAGTTACTTCAAATTTTTTGAATTGGTTAGAAAAACATCAAAGAGAGAAATAGCTAACCACCTGTCACGTTCATGTGTCTTGCCACTGACTTGTTACCAGAATTTCTATCTATAATAAAATCATGACCTTTAGGTTTTCTCTCAATTGCTCTGTAAACAGCTTCTTTGAGTCCTTCCTCTCCTTCTTCTCTAAGGACAGTTCTTAAATCTGCATTATCATCTTGTCCAAGACACATAAAAAGCTCTCCAGTGCATGTCATTCTAACCCTATTACAAGATTCACAGAAATTATGAGATAGAGGTGTAATGAAACCTAATTTTCCTCCAGTTTCTGAAACCTTAACATATCTCGCAGGACCTGAAGTTCTCTCGGGAATATCTATTAAATTAAACTTTCTAGAGAGGTTTGCTCTGACCAATGAAAGAGGCAAATATTGATCTAGTCTTCTTTCACTTCCTATGTCACCCATTGGCATCACTTCAATTATGGTCATGTCAAAGTTCTCTCTACCGCACCAAAGGATCATATCTGATAATTCATCATCGTTAACACCTTTGAGAGCAACGGCATTTATTTTAATTTTTAAGCCAATTTTTTTTGCTTTATTTAAACCATCTAATACTTGATTTAATCTCCCCCACCTTGTTATTTTTGCAAATTTTACTTCATCTAAAGTATCCAATGAAATATTCAAGCGTCTTACCCCAGCATCATATAATTGATCTGCCATTTTTGACAGCTGACTTCCATTTGTTGTGATAGTAAGTTCTTCAAGACCTTTTCCTACTTCACTCCCAAGATTATTAATCAATTGCATGATACCTTTCCTTACAAGAGGTTCACCACCAGTAAGTCTTATTCTTGAAACACCCATAGACATAAATGTTTTGCAAACAACCTCAAGTTCCTCGAGAGATAACAAATCTTTTTTAGGCAAAAATGTCATATTTTCAGACATACAATAAACGCATCTAAAATCACATCTATCTGTAACAGAAATTCTTAAATAATTTACTGCTCGTCCAAATGGGTCTATTAATTTTTCAGAATTATTTACCATTAAAGTATTCAAAATATTAGTTAAATGTAATATGTTGAGTATAACATAAATATAAATTATCACAAACCAATTAAAGGTAATATATGTCTATAAATTCTAATCATATAAATGCTAAATTATACTTGATATTTATATTTATTTTTCTAGCATTTTCAAAATTAACATACTCAAAAGAATTTATAACGCTTCAATCCACAACTTCCACTCAAAATTCAGGTTTATATGATTATATATTACCGTTATTTTCACAAAAATATAACATTGATGTTCGTGTAGTTGCTGTGGGTACCGGACAGGCTATTAAAAATGCACAAAATTGTGACGGAGATGTTTTAATTGTTCATTCAAAGGATAGTGAAGAACAATTTGTCGAAAGTGGTTATGGAATATACAGACAGGATCTAATGTATAATGATTTTATTATCATTGGACCAGATGATGATCCAGCAAAAATATATTCATCTAAAAATGCCTTTGAAGCTTTTCAAAAAATTTATAATTCTAAGTCTATCTTTTCATCTAGAGGTGATGAAAGTGGAACTCATAAGGCTGAAATTAAATTATGGAATAAAATTAAACTTGAAACTAATAAATTCCATGGCAACTGGTATAGAGAACTTGGACTTGGGATGGGTGCAACATTAAATGTTGCAGTGCAAATGGATGCTTATGTTTTAAGTGACAGAGCAACATGGTTAGCTTTTAATAATAA
>CABYVI010000033.1 GCA_902522415.1 uncultured SAR116 cluster alpha proteobacterium
GTCAACTAAATTAACTTAAAAAAAATAAAAAAAAAATTAGCTATACTCAGAGAAAATATATTAATTTCCATCTAATATTTATAACTAAAAATTAACTCTATTTTGTGGGATATTTTCAATGAAATTTTCTAAGGATGCCAAAACTAAGGATAATAACATTGAGATATGGGATAAAGTAAAGAACAGACTAAGAAAAGAGTTAGGTGAAACTTTATATAGAAGTTGGCTTAAGCCATTAAAACTGAAAAAAATCAATAAAAATACAATTATTTTATCAGCTGAAACTTCTCTTATAAGAGACAGAGTTGAGAGGCAGTACACGGATCGAATTGTATCAATCTGGGCATCAGAAAAGCCTGGTATAAATGATATAAAAGTATCTTTAGAAAGTGATAAAATAGGTGAAAATAAATTTAATTCAAAAGATAAAAATAAAAATGTTATTCAAAATACATATAAGTCAGATAAGTTTTCAAAAAATGATGATATACTTCTTTCAAACCTAGATAAAAGACTGACTTTCGAAAATTTTGTTGTTGGTAGTCCTAATGAATTAGCTTTTGCAGCCGCAAAGAGAGTAGCTGAAGCTGAATTTGTTCCTTTTAATCCGTTGTTTCTTTATGGGGGAGTTGGTTTAGGTAAAACACATTTGATGAACGCAATTGCTTGGGTTATAAAGATAAAAGACCCTAGTAGAAAAGTTGTATATATTTCAGCTGAAAAGTTCATGTATCAGTTCATTAAAGCTTTAAGATCAAAAGATGTAATGAATTTTAAACAAGAATTTCGGTCAGTTGATGTTTTGATGATCGATGATGTTCAATTTATAAGTGGCAAAGAACATACTCAAGAAGAGTTTTTTCACACCTTTAATGCATTAGTTGATCGAGGTTGTCAGATCGTTCTATCTGCTGACAAGTCACCTAATGATTTAAGCGGAATGGAAGAAAGGCTAAAGTCTAGGTTAGGATGGGGCCTTGTTACTGATATTCAGCCTACAACATATGAACTAAGACTTGGAATTCTTCAATCTAGAGCTGAGTTATCAGGCATAGCTTTCCCTAAAGAAGTTTTAGAATTCATTGCTCAAAAAATTAAATCTAATGTCAGAGAATTAGAGGGAGCTCTAAATAGAATAATTGCACACACTACACTTGTTGGAAAAAAAATCACTCTTGAAAACACTATAGATGTTTTGTCTGATATTCTTAGAGCTAATAATAAACTTGTTACAATTGAAGACATTCAAAAGAAAGTTGCTGAGCATTTTTCTATTAAAATGTCTGAAATGTTCTCTGCTCGAAGATCAAAATCCGTTGTTATTCCAAGACAAATAGCCATGTATTTATCTAAAGAACTTACTAATCTGTCATATCCAGAAATTGGTAGAAACTTTGGTGGGAAAGATCACACAACTATTATTCATGCATCAAAAAAAATTGATAAATTATTAAACGAAAATAGTAATATTTCAGAAGATATACGGTTATTAAAAAGTATTTTATCAAATTAATTTTTTATATATAAAAAGTTTTATTATATAATTTAATTTTGTTATAAATAATAAAATGAATTATTATGAAAATTAAATGAAAATTATAACTGAAAAATCTGCCTTATTAAAGCCATTAAGTCGTATACAGGGTGTTGTTGAAAAAAGAAATACCATTCCAATTCTAGCAAATGTAGTTATCAAAGCCGATGACGGTGGTTTGTCTTTATCTGCGACTGATATGGATATAGATATTTTAGAAAAATTTAATTGTAATGTAATTAATCCTGGCTCACTTACAGTAACAGCTAATATCTTTTATGACGTGGTAAGAAAGCTAATGGATGGTTCTGAAATACAAGTTGAATTTAACGGTGGAACAGCCAGTCTTATTTCTAATAAATCTAAATTTCAGTTACCAGTATTGCCTGTAGAAGATTACCCAAGTTTAAATCAGGATGATTTGCCTATAAACTTTAAAGTAACTGTTGAAGAGCTATGCAAGCTTATTGATAAAACTAAATTTGCAATCTCAATGGAAGAAACAAGGTACTATCTAAACGGAATATATATTCACAAACATGATAAAAAGCTTATTGCAGTCGCAACTGACGGACATAGGTTAGCAAGAACAAGTATAAATCTTCCCTCAGGTGCTGACTTAATTAATGGTGTTATCATTCCAAGAAAGGCTGTTTATGAAATAAGGAAACTTATTGAAGATTATTCCCATGATGATCAAGTTTCTATAAGTCTATCAGACTCTAAAATAAGAGTTAAAATTTCTAATACTATTATAACTAGTAAGCTTATAGACGGTAATTTTCCTGACTATGAGAAAGTAATTCCAAAAGATAATGTAAATATTGTAAACTTAGACTGTTTAATGTTTTCTGAATCAGTAGATAGAGTTTCAACAATTTTTTCTGATAAATCAAAATCTGTAAGACTTTCTTTATCTACAAACAAATTATCATTAGAGGCCAATAGCCCAGACACTGGTTCTGCATCCGAAGAAATTGGAATAACTTATGATAAAGATGATATCAGCATTGGTTTTAATTCTAGATATCTATTAGATGTTACTTCTCAAATTGGTTCTGGTGAACTAATTATGGCACTTAAAGACTCAGGGTCTCCAGCTTTAATAAGTTTACCTGATGATGCAGAGTCATTATTCGTATTAATGCCTATGCGAGTGTGATGCTTTTAAATTAAGTACTTGAACACTAATTAATAAGTATATTTGAGAAATACTATAACAAAATTAAATCAACAATATTCCTTATTAAAGATTAAGCTTTTAAATTTTAGAAGCTACAAGGAATTAGAATTATCTTTGTGTAATAAACATGTTGTTTTATGTGGTCCTAACGGATCTGGTAAAACCAATTTTTTAGAAGCGATATCTTTATTGATACCTGGTAAAGGTTTAAGATCGTCAAAAAAAGAACATTTCCCATTTATGGAAAACAATGATCAAAGTATAAATAATGAATGGGCTATACATTATACTCTTAAAAGAGGAGAAAATGTTCATGAAATTTCCACAGGTGTAAAATCTCTAACAAAAAATACTATATCATCTAGAAAGTATAAATTTGATGGTAATTTTTTAAAATCCAAAGACATATCTCAGTTAATATCAATGAATTGGATAACTCCAACAATGCATAATATTATAAATGGTTCAGAAAGTTTAAGAAGAGATTTTTTTGATAGAATGATTTCAGCTTTAAATCCATCACACAAAAACAGATTAAATAAATTAGAGAAACTTTCTAGAGAAAGAAAAAAGTTATTAGAAAAAAACATTAAAGATGAAAATTGGTTTTCAATAATTGAGCAAGAAATCTCTCAGCTTAGTATAGCCATAATTGTTGAGAGACAAAATTTTACAGCAAAATTAGATTCATTTATGGCGAATCCTAATAACCCATTTTTCCCAAAAGTCAGAATAATTTGGTCAGGAATGGTCGAAGAATGGTTAAATGGTAAACCAGCAATCTACGCTGAAGAAAAAATGGGGTTTTATTTAGAAAAGGAAAGATTAGATAGAAGTTTTAGTATGTGTGGGCCATTTAATTCAGTTTTGAAAATTTGGTTTGGTGATTTTGGTAAACCTTCAGAGTTATGTTCTACAGGACAGCAAAAATCTATTTTAGTTTCAATTGTTTTAGCATATTCAAAACTTCTAAAAAACAAAAAAGAATTTCCCCCTATATTACTCTTAGACGAAGCAACAGCACATCTAGATGAAGAACAATTCCAAGCATTTTTTGAGGAATCTTTAGTTAATTCTAGTCAAATTTGGATGACTGGAACAGACAAGTATATTTTCAAAAAGTTAGAGAAATCTGCTAATCTACAATATTTTGTTATAAATGATAGTAATATTACACAACTTGTAGATTTATGATATAATTATTAAATAACAATAAAGTAAATAAATATGAAAAATGAAGAAATAAATAATGATGATTACGGTGCTGAATCCATAAAGGTTTTAAAGGGTTTAGATGCTGTTAGGAAAAGGCCTGGAATGTATATTGGTGATACTGATGATGGATCAGGTCTTCATCATATGGTTTATGAAGTTGTTGACAATGCGATTGATGAAGCACTTGCGGGACATTGTGATAGTGTCAGCGTATCACTAAATGTTGATGGTTCAGTTACCGTAACTGATAATGGAAGAGGTATTCCAGTTGAAATGCATCAAGATGAGGGTATATCTGCAGCAGAAGTAATAATGACACAGCTCCATGCAGGAGGTAAGTTTGATAATAATTCTTACAAAGTATCAGGTGGGTTACATGGTGTTGGGGTATCTGTTGTGAACGCTTTATCAGAGTGGCTTGAGTTAAATATATATAGAGATGATAAAGAGCATTATATTCGATTTGAAAATGGTAATGCTGTAAATCCAATTGAAGAAAAGGGACCTTCAAACGAGCAAAAAGGAACAGTTTTAACATTTAAGCCATCAACTGAAACTTTTACAAAAACAGAGTTTGTTTTTTCAACTTTGGAACACAGACTTAGAGAGTTAGCATTCTTGAATTCTGGAGTAAAAATTATTTTAAGTGACAAAAGATCAAGTCCAGAAAAAAAATCTGAATTTAACTACGATGGCGGCTTAAAAGAGTTTGTTAATTGGATGAATAAATCTAAGAATCCTATACATGAAATTATTTCAGGAAAATCAGAAAAAGAGGATGTGGGAGTAGAGGTTGTTCTACAATGGACAGATTCTTATCATGAAAGCACACAATGCTTTACCAACAATATTCCACAAAGAGATGGTGGAACCCATTTAGCTGGTTTTAGAGGGGCTTTGACTAGGGTAATTAATTCTTATGCTCACTCTAGTGGAATAGCAAAAAAAGAAAAAGTTCAATTATCTGGAGAAGATAGTAGAGAGGGATTGACGGCCATTTTATCCGTAAAAGTACCTGACCCAAAATTCTCCTCTCAGACAAAAGATAAATTGGTTTCGTCTGAAGTAAGGCCTATTGTTGAAAGTGCTGTGAGTGAAGCTCTTTCTCAATGGTTAGAAGAAAACCCTTCTGAGGCTAAAAAAGTAATTCTAAAAGCATTTGAGGCTGCATCAGCAAGAGAAGCTGCAAGAAAAGCTAGAGAGCTTACTAGAAGAAAAGGTGCTCTTGATATTGCAAGTCTTCCGGGAAAATTAGCAGATTGCCAAGAAAAGGATCCATCACTTTCTGAATTATTTCTTGTAGAGGGAGATTCAGCGGGTGGAAGTGCCAAACAAGGCAGAAACAGAAAAAATCAAGCAATTCTTCCATTAAGAGGAAAGATACTCAATGTAGAAAGAGCTCGTTTAGATAAAATGTTATCGTCTGCAGAAATTGGCACATTAATTACAGCAATAGGAGCAGGAGTAGGAAATAATTTAGAGCTTGAAGATAGTGTAAAAATTGAAAAAGCAAGGTATCATAAAATAATTATTATGACTGATGCAGATGTTGATGGAAGTCACATCAGAACTCTTATACTTACTTTTTTCTTCAGGCATATGAAGCCATTAATTGAAGCTGGTTATTTATATATAGCACAACCACCATTATATAGAGCAAAAAAAGGATCTAGCGAAGTTTATCTAAAAGATGATAATGCGCTTGATGATTATCTGATCAAATCAGGTTTGAAAGACTCTAAATTAACAACAGGAGAAGGCTTAGAAATGGCAGGCTCTGATTTAGAGGATGCAGTTAAAACCTCCTTAAATGCCTCAAAAAATATTGAATCATTAGATAATCTTGTAGGTGCAAAAGGTGTTATAGAGCAGGCAGCTATAGCAGGATTACTAAATAAGGATCACCTTCTAAATAAGGAAGCAGCAGAATATTTAGCAAAAAGGATGGATGCCGTTAGTTCAGAATATGAGAAAGGCTGGGGTGGTCAAATAAATGAAGACTCGATGATAATATCAAGAGTAGTTAGAGGTGTTAAAGAAGAAGCAATTATTAATTCAGAGATTATTAATAGGTTAGAGGCGATTAACTTAGATAACATGGCTGCTAAACTTCAAGATTTATTTGGTACAGGAAGTAAACAAGTCACTTTTACAAATATCTCAGGAGTTTCAGAAGTTATAATTGGGCCGCTCTCATTGAGAGATTCTGTTTTTAAAATTGGTAAGAAAGGTGCTCAAGTTAGTAGATATAAAGGGCTTGGTGAAATGAATCCTGAACAACTCTGGGAAACAACATTAGATCCTGAAGCAAGAGTATTACTTCAAGTTCATGTCGACCAAGAAGAGGACGCACAAGAGGCCTTTTCCTCCCTAATGGGTGAAGCTGTTGAAGAGAGGAGAGCTTTTATTCAAGAAAATGCACTGAAAGTTGCTAATTTAGATATTTAATAAATTTCTAGATGAAAATCAATCGAAATAGATTTATTGATAATAATGAGGGTATTGGTTTTATAACAGCATTGATTTATAGCCTTCCATCTATTCCCATTACGTCTGCTCAATTTATTGTATATATTTTAATACCACCCATTTTTTCAGTCATGCCTACTGTTGGTATTGCACTAACCGGTCTTGCAATAATGCTATCAAGGATTGTAGATATGATTTCCGATCCTTTAATGGGCACTTTCCTTGATAGATTGGTTTCAAAATTAGGGTGGAAAATTTGGTTAGTTTTAGGCTTTCCACTTATCACAATTGGAATTTATGTACTTCTTAATCCTATTAGAGAATTCGAAGTAGTATCACTTTTTTTTGGTCTTGTAATAGTGACACTGGGATGGACATTTTTTTCAATTCCCTGGTGGAGTATAGGAATTTATATCTCAGGAAATAGTTCAAGTAAGAGATTTAAAGTTGTTTCTGTGAGAGAATTTCTAACCATACCAGGGATTATTTTAGGACTTTTAATCGCTTATTTCTCAGATATTTCAGGTGAAATCTATTTAATTGCATCCTTATTATTATTGACACCAATATTAATCAAAAAAATTCCAATTCCTAAACCTAATTTAAAAAAAAGTAACAATTTTCTTTTAAGCATTAGAAACCTTTTCGAAAATGACAAAAACTTTAGAAATTTATGTGCGGCTTATTTTTTTATTGGTTTATCGAATGGAATAACTTCAATTTTATTCATATTATTTGTGGAGAATATTATTGGTGTATCGCCCTTTAATTTTTTAATAATATATTTTGGATCAGCATTTTCAGGTCTTCCTATTATTTACTTATTAGGTTTGAAATTTAGCAAACAAAAAGTTTGGGTATCTTTTATCATTTTAGCATGTATTACTTTCATCCCCGTTTATTTTTTAGGCAATGGAGACACTTATCAATTTATGACAGTTTGTATATTATCGGGTTTTTGTTTAGGAGCGGACCTAATCCTGCCAGCATCCATTCAAGCAAATATAATATTTAATGCCCAGGAAAGAAAAGATAGTGTTTTATCTGGAAAAATATACTCTGTATGGTCATTAATTCAAAAATTATCTCTGGCACTATCTGCTGGAGTTTGTTTGCCAGCAATCGGATATTTGGGTTTTAATCCCTCTGAAGGGCAATATTTGCTTACCCCCCTTTCTTTTGCATATGGTGTTATACCTATCATTTTAAGACTGCCAGCAATATTTTTTGCTAGCAATTTAAAAAATAACTAAATGAATTCATGTGCTGGTATAAATAAAATAATGAGCATTTTTAGATTAAGCAAAGTAGCAGACATAACTTTTGACCGTACATTTCAAAAGTATTGGCTTGCGAGATTTTCATCTAGTTTATGTCTTGGTACACTGAGTGTGTGCATCTCTTGGCAGATTTATGATATTTCCAGAAACCCTTTGCATCTTGGTCTTGTTGGTTTAACTCAGTTTATTCCTCTAATTCTTTTAGTTGTTGTAACTGGTTATTGTGCAGATAATTTTAACAGAAAAGTTATTTTCTCTCTTTGTCTATTATTAGAAGCTCTTTTGACATTTTTATTTGTCATTTTAAATGTCACTGATAATGCTAATATTTTAATTCTTTTTATAATATTAGTTTTTATTGGAATTGTAAGGGCATTTTTCTCGCCAGCTGCAGCTGCATTTTTACCTAATATTGTAAGTAAAAAAGACTTACCTGATGCAGTTGCATTGAGTGCAGTCGCTTGGCAATCTGGTACAATATTCGGACCAGTTTTTGGTGGTTTACTTTATGGAGTATCCGTTTTCGCAGGATATTTATTTACTTCTATAGGTTTATTAGTTGGTTCAATTCTAGTTTTTTCAATTTCTTATATTTATAAACCAAAGTTAAAAAAGACAATTTCATTTGATAATTTAACTGGAGGATTTTCTTATGTTTGGAAAAAGAAAATTTTATTGGGTGTTATTTCATTAGATCTTTTTGCAGTTCTTATGGCAGGAGCAGTTGCTTTGATGCCAGTTTATGCTAGGGACATACTTGACACAGGTCCTTTAACCCTTGGCTTGCTTAGATCATCTCCTGGTGTAGGGGC
>CABYVI010000034.1 GCA_902522415.1 uncultured SAR116 cluster alpha proteobacterium
GTTATAATGAACTCTGAAGAACTAATATGTATTGGCATTATAAGTTCGCCACATGGGGTGCAAGGATTAGTAAAAATTAGATGTTATTCTGACAATCTCAAAAATATTATTTCTTATGGTGATTTGTATAATGAGAATGGAGATATAATAAATTTAAAGTATATTGGAGCTTCAAAAGGCCAAGGCATTTTTTTTATTGAAGGAGTAAATGACCGTAATGATGCAAATCAAATTAAAGGTGAAAAATTATTTGTAAAAAGAAAAGCTTTACCCAAGCTTACAAATGGTGATGTTTACCATGTTGACATTATTGGTTTGAATGTAAAAAGTTTAAATAGTGAAAATATTATAGGAAAAGTAACTAATATTGTTAATTATGGGGCTGGAGATATTTTAGAAATTTGCCAAAATGGTATAGAAATTTTAGTTCCACTTCTCTCAGATGATATTGAAAATATTAATTTTGAAAAAAAAATTATTAAATTATCAAATTTAGAAAAGTGGAAGAATATCAACAAATGAAACTTTGGTTAATAAATTGGAAAATATAAATAAAAATAGCAATTTCAAAGTTTCTGTATTAACTTTATTCCCTGAAGTTTTTCCAGGGCCATTAGGAGTATCTTTAATTGGCAATGCACTTAAAAATAAAATATGGGAATTAAATTTAATAGACATTAGAAACTTTGCAAAAGATAAGCATAGAAGTGTTGATGATACTCCTTATGGTGGGGGAGCCGGTATGGTAATGAGACCAGATGTAATTGATTCTGCTCTGAAATCTATACCTGATTTTAAAGGTAGACGAATATGTTTGACACCGAGGGGCAGGAGATTAAATCAGAAAAAAGTAAAAAAATTGTCAAAAGAGGAAGGTTTGGTCTTGCTCTGTGGCAGATATGAGGGTATTGATCAGCGCGTAATAGATTACTATGAATTTGATGAAATAAGTATAGGTGATTATGTAGTAACTGGAGGTGAAACTGCTGCCATAGTTTTGCTGGAAAGCATTATAAGACTGTTACCTGATGTTTTAGGTGGTAAGGGAACGTTAAATGAAGAAAGCTTTTCTGATAATTCTCTGATAGAATATCCACAGTATACAAAACCTAGAGATTGGAATGGTATTAATGTTCCGGAAGTCCTAATTTCTGGAGACCATGGTAAAATAAAAGACTGGAGAAACAAACAAAGAGTTGAAATAACAAAAATAAGAAAGCTCGACACATAATAAAATATAAATTATACTCTTTTTTGGAGACTAAAGATGAATATTATAGATAAAATCGAAAAACAACAAATTGATAAAATTTTAGCTGATAGGAAAATCCCTGAGTTCAGTGCTGGTGATACACTTAAAGTGAACGTCAAAGTGATAGAGGGAACCAGAGAGAGAGTTCAGGCATTTGAAGGTGTATGTATCGCAAGGAAGAATGCTGGAGTGAGGTCTGCATTTACTGTTAGAAAAATATCATATGGCGAAGGTGTTGAAAGGGTATTTCCTTTATATTCACCAAGAATTTCAGGTATAGAAGTTATTAGAAGAGGTAAAGTAAGAAGAGCAAAACTTTATTACTTAAGAGAAAGACAAGGTAAGTCAGCAAGAATTGCTGAACGCTCAACAGGGCGATCCATGAACTCAGATAATAATAAAAACCCAGAGAAATCAAAAGCTCCAGAAAAAAAAGTCCAAGAAGCATTAAAAGATAATAAAAAAGAATCTTAGTATTTAACAAAAAAAAATTATTAGACATAATTTTTTTTTTTAATATTCTCATTAGTATTAATTTAGTTTGACTTTATATGGAGTTTTAAATGTCAAAACCGCGTACTTTGTTTGATAAAATTTGGGATGCTCACCTCGTCCATTCCGATCCAAATGCAGCTAGTATAATTTACATTGATCGTCATTTAGTACATGAAGTAACTAGCCCACAAGCTTTTGAAGGGCTAAGAAATAATAAAAGAACCGTAAGGTCACCAGAGAGGACACTTGCTGTTGCTGATCATAACATCCCTACCTCAGATAGAGAAAAAGGGATTACAGATGAAGAATCGAGAATTCAAGTTGAAACCTTAGCAAAGAATGCCAATGATTTTTCAGTTCCTTATTTTAAAATGGAGGACATTAGGCAGGGTATCGTTCATGTTATTGGTCCTGAACAAGGCTTTACTCAACCTGGAATGACTATAGTATGTGGAGACTCTCACACAGCAACACATGGGGCATTCGGAGCTCTAGCTTTTGGAATAGGCACTTCAGAAGTCGAACATGTTTTAGCAACACAAACATTGATACAAAAACCTGCAAAAAATATGCTTGTAGAGGTTGATGGAGAGTTACCCAAAGGAGTTACAGCAAAGGATATAATATTAGAAATTATAGGGCAAATTGGAACAGCTGGTGGAACTGGTTATGTAATTGAATATGCGGGATCCACTATTAGAAACCTCTCAATGGAAGGTAGAATGACAATTTGCAACATGTCTATAGAAGCTGGCGCAAGAGCTGGAATGATTGCGCCTGACGAGAAAACATACGAATATCTCAAAGGAAGACCTATGTCACCATCAGGTGAAAATTGGGAAAGTGCTCTAAAGTGGTGGAAAAGTTTGCCCTCTGATAAAGGTGCAGTTTACGATAAAAAAATTGCATTAAATGCTGAAAAATTAGTACCAACCGTAACCTGGGGGACCAGTCCTGAAGATACCGCACCCATAAATGGTAAAGTGCCTGACCCTAAAAATATTAAAGATGAAGCAATCAGATCTAAGTTAGAAAGAGCAATATCTTATATGGATCTAAAACCTGGACAAAAAATTACTGATATAAAAATTGATACTGTTTTTATAGGTTCATGTACAAATTCCAGGATAGAAGACTTAAGAGCTGCTTCTAAAGTTATTGAAGGGAAAAAAGTTTCAAAAGAAATTAGGGCTATGATTGTTCCTGGATCAGGTTTAGTAAAAGAACAAGCAGAAAAAGAGGGATTAGATAGTATTTTTAAAGATGCCGGATTTGATTGGAGGGAGCCAGGTTGTTCAATGTGTTTAGCAATGAATGCTGACAGACTATCTCCTGGGGAAAGAGCAGCGTCTACTTCTAATAGAAATTTTGAAGGAAGACAGGGAAGGTTAGGAAGGACACATTTAGTTAGCCCGGAAATGGCTGCTGCTGCTGCTATTACTGGTTTTTTAACTGATGTTCGAGATATATAATTATTAGAATATCTAAACTATAATAATTTAAGGATTGAGCAATGGAAAAATTTGATAAGTTAGATGGAATAGCAGCTCCTTTAGATATTCTTAATATTGATACGGATATGATTATCCCTAAACAGTTTTTAAAAACGATAAAACGCTCTGGTCTGGGAAAAAATTTATTCGATGAGATGAGATATTCTCCTGATGGAGAAGAGATAAAAGATTTTGTTTTAAATAAAAAACCTTGGAATGCAGCAAAAATTATAATTGCTGGTGACAATTTTGGATGTGGATCAAGTCGTGAGCACGCTCCTTGGGCTTTATTAGACTTTGGAATAAAATGTGTTATTTCAACGAGTTTTGCTGATATTTTTTATAATAATTGCTTTAAAAACGGTATTTTGCCAATTAAAGTTACAGAAGATCAAAGGCAGGCGTTACTTGCAGATGCCAAAGATGCAGAAAACCCCATCCTTCAAATTGATTTGCCTAACCAAGTCATTCAAAGACCAAATGGTGTTTCTATAAAATTTGACCTAGATCCATTTAGAAAAGAATGCCTCTTAGAAGGTTTGGACGACATTTCTTTAACATTAGATAAAAAAGATAAAATACAGGGTTATGAAAGTGATAGGGATATAAATCGTCCTTGGTTATAAATAATTAATTATTAGGATTAAACATGACATCGAATAGAAAATTAATGGTTATGCCTGGTGATGGTATTGGACCTGAAGTAATTAACGAAACTTTAAGGCTTGTAGATTGGTTGGCAAAGCATAGAAGTCTAAATTTTGATATCATTGAAAGAGATGTTGGTGGGAAATCCTATGATTTGCATGGCACACCTCTTACTGACGAAGCATTAGCAGATGCTCTTGGCTGTGATGCCGTTCTATTTGGTGCTGTTGGAGGACCACAATACGATGATTTGGATTTTGAAGTTAAACCAGAAAGAGGTCTTCTCACATTAAGAAAGGAACTTGATTTATTTGCAAATTTAAGACCTGCAATAGTGTTTCCACCTTTAGTAGAAGCTTCATCACTAAAACCAGATATAGTAAAAGGTCTTGATATAATGATTTTAAGAGAGCTGACTGGTGGAGTATATTTTGCTGAACCAAGAGGAATTGAGGCTTTGCCAGATGGCACAAAAAAAGGATATGACACAAACCTTTATACAACTCCTGAAATTGAGAGAATTGGTAGAGTTGCCTTTGATCTTTCGAGAAAAAGAAACGGCAAAGTTACTTCTGTTGAGAAAGCTAATGTTATGCTTTCTGGTGTCCTTTGGAGAGAAGTAATGACTGAGCTTCACAAAAATGAGGGTGATGATATTAAACTTGAACATATGTTTGCCGATAACTGTGCTATGCAATTGGTAAGGGCACCAAAACAATTTGATGTAATAGTTTGTGATAATTTGTTTGGTGATATGCTATCAGATTGTGCAGCTATGTTAACTGGCTCATTAGGAATGCTGCCATCTGCCTCTCTTGGTGCACCAAATAAGGATGGCTTGAGAAAAGCAATGTATGAACCTGTTCATGGATCGGCACCAGATATTACGGGCAAAGGTATTGCTAATCCACTTGCTCAGGTGCTTAGCTTCACAATGATGCTTAGATATTCGTTTGACCATTCGGAAGAAGCTGACCTGATTGAGGATGCTGTATCTGATGCATTGTCTTCAGGAGCAAGAACTCCAGATTTAGGAGGCGGAAGTAAAAAGGTTTCCACTTCGGAAATGATGGATTTAGTTATGAAATCTATGAACCAAAACAGTGTATAGTTAGGATTTTAAATTATGACTTATAAGATTGCAGTAGTTGGAGCTACTGGTGCGGTTGGGCGAGAGATGCTACAAACTTTATACGAAAGAAAATTCCCTATAGATAAAGTTTATGCACTAGCTTCATCTAAATCACCAGGAAGGCAAGTTTCATTTGGAGATGAACTGACTATTGACGTTGAACCAATTGAAAAATTTGATTTTACAAAAGTCGATTTTGCCTTTTTTAGTGCTGGCGGATCTGTATCTGAGAAATATGCACCAATTGCTGGAAAATCTGGTGCTTTAGTCATAGACAATTCTTCTGCTTTTAGAATGAAAGATAATGTACCTCTCATTGTCCCTGAAGTTAATCATTACGATTTAAAAGGTTGTCTTGTTGATAATGGTGGCATGAATATAATCGCTAATCCAAATTGTTCTACTGCTCAACTAGTTATGGCATTGTCTCCATTACACAGAGAATTTATAATTAAAAGAGTTGTTGTTGCAACTTACCAAGCAGTATCAGGCGCTGGTAAAGAAGCAATGGACGAATTATTTAATCAAACAAAAAAGGTTTATGTAAATGATCCTCTTGAAAAAAGTGTTTTCACCAAAGAAATATCTTTTAATGTAATTCCTCATATTGATGTATTTTTGGATGATGGCTTTACTAAGGAAGAAGTGAAAATGCGAGATGAGACTAAAAAAATTTTAGATGAAAATATTGATGTAGTTGCACATTGTGTAAGGGTTCCAGTTTTTGTCGGTCATAGTGAGGCTGTGTTTATTGAATGCGAAAACCCTATGGATGAGGAGCTTGCGAGAGATGTTTTAAGTGAAACGGAAGGCGTAATTATTATAGATCATAGAGCTGATGAAGGTTACATTACCCCTAAAGAGGCAGCAGGGGAAGATGGCGTTTATCTTTCTAGGATAAGGGTAGATGAATCTGTTCCCAGTGGCTTGGTATTTTGGTGTGTTGCTGATAATTTAAGAAAAGGAGCAGCTCTTAATGCTGTTCAGATTGCTGAACTAGCAGTCAATCAAGGCATTAGATAGATGTCTGAAATTGATAGTGAATTAGAATTAGCTTTAAATTTTTTAGATATTAATCAAGAACAGAGTATCAAAAGACTTTTTGATATTCTAAGAATTCCATCGATTTCAACCCAAGAGAAACATAAAAAGGACTGTTTGAAAGCTGCTCATTGGTTTGTAGAACAGTTAAGCGAAATAGGTTTTGAATCATCAATCAGAGAAACAAATGGTCACCCCATGGTCGTTGCTCATTTTGAAACAGAAGGCCCTCATTTTCTCTTTTATGGTCACTACGATGTTCAACCAGTTGATCCAATAGATCTTTGGGATAACGATCCCTTTAACCCTACTATTGAAGAGATTAATAAAGTAAAAGTTATAAAAGCCCGTGGAGCAAGTGATGACAAAGGTCAAGTAATGACTTTTATTGAAGCTTGTAGATCACATATAAAGACATCTGGAACATTACCATGTAAAATTTCTATTTTATTAGAAGGCGAAGAAGAAATAGGTTCTCCATCAATGTCAGCGTTTCTTAAAGAAAATTCCAAAGAACTTTCTGCTGACTATTGTCTCGTTTGTGATACTGGTATGTGGGATAAAAAAACTCCATGTATAACAACCATGCTTAGGGGCATGGTAGGAGATGAAGTAAAAATTACAGCTGCAAATAGAGATCTTCACTCAGGTATGTATGGCGGTGTTGCAACAAATCCTATCCATATTTTATCAAGAATTTTATCTCTTTTACATGATGAAAATGGAAGAGTTACTTTAAATGGTTTCTATAATGACGTTCCAGAATTATCAAAAAAACAAAAAGAACAGTGGGACAGTTTAAATTTTGATGTTAGTCAATTTCTTGGTGATGTTGGTTTATCCAATGTTATTGGTGAAACCAATTATTCTCCATTAGAAAAAATTTGGTCTCAACCAACATGTGAAGTTAACGGCATTTGGGGTGGCTATATAGAACCTGGATTTAAAACTGTTTTACCATCTGAGGCATCAGCAAAAGTTAGCTTTCGCTTGGTTGGAAATCAGGATCCAGATAAAATATTAAAAAGTTTTAGAGAACATGTGAAAAAATATCTACCTAATGATTGTAAGGTTGAATTTAGAGCAAAAGCTGGATCAGGTGCTTCTTCATTACCTGTAGATTCTGTCGAAATTAAAGCGGCTGAAAAAGCATTAAATGATGAATGGGGCATAAATCCAAAAATGGTTGGTTGTGGAGGTTCTATCCCAATTGGTGACCATTTCAAGAATATTCTTGGTGCTAACTCTCTACTTGTTGGGTTTGGATTAGATGACGATAAAATTCATTCTCCAAACGAAAAATATAACCTTTCAAGCTATCAAAAAGGGGCTAGAAGTTGGGCCAGAATAATTTATAATCTCTCTAAAATTTAATACTTTTTTTTCAACTAATTTTTTTAAAGCTTAATAGCAAATGGCGGGGTCAACAAATGAACAATAAATCAAATATATCTTCAAAGTTAAAAAATAAGAGCCTGATAGTATCTCAAGGATATATTAATGGAAGCTTCACTTCTGGAACTTCTAACAAAACTTTTAATGTAAATGATCCTTCTACAGGAGAGCTTATAATTGAACTTCCTGATATGGGGGTTTCAGAAACTAAAGAAGCAATCAATGCAGCGCATGAAGCGCAGAAAACGTGGGCAGCTAAAACTGGAAAGGAAAGGTCTTTAATTTTAAGAAAATGGTATGATTTGATGATGGAGAACAAAGATGACCTTGCAAAGATTCTAACTGCTGAAATGGGTAAACCTCTTGCAGAAGCTATTGGAGAAATAACTTATGGCGCAAGTTTCGTAGAATGGTTCGCTGAAGAAGCCAAAAGAGTTTATGGAGATACAATACCTGGTCATCAGCATGATAAGCGTATTGTTGTTATAAAACAACCAGTTGGGGTCGTTGGCGCTATTACTCCTTGGAACTTTCCAAATGCTATGATTACAAGAAAAGTTGCTCCAGCATTAGCTGTAGGTTGCACAGTAGTATTAAGACCACC
>CABYVI010000035.1 GCA_902522415.1 uncultured SAR116 cluster alpha proteobacterium
AGTCCCAAACAAATTGCTGATTCTGCAATTGATGCGGCTAAAGCAGGTGCTGCGATAGTTCACTGTCACGTTAGAGATCCTGAAACCGGTGTTCCGTCTCGAAAAATAGAATATTACAGGGAGGTTACTGATAGAATAAGAAATTCTGAAGTTGATGTTATTTTAAATCTCACAGCTGGAATGGGTGGAGACATGGTTTTTGGTTCAGTTGAAAATCCATTGCCTTTGTCTCAAGATGGTACAGACATGGTTGGTGCAACAGAGAGAGTAGCCCACCTTGAGGAATGTTTACCAGAAATATGTACTCTTGACTGCGGTACGATGAATTTTGCTGAAGCAGACTATGTGATGACAAATACACCTGGTATGCTTCGAGCAATGGCAAAAAAAATGACTGATTTAGGAATACGGCCAGAAATTGAGGCATTTGACACAGGACATTTATGGTTTTCTGAACAACTTGTGAAAGAGGGGTTAATTAATAGTCCTGTTATGGTTCAACTTTGCATGAATGTTCCTTGGGGAGCGCCAAATGATTTGAATACATTTTTAGCAATGGTAAATAATATACCCAAAGAGTGGACATTTTCTGCATTCTCTTTAGGACGCCACCAAATGCCGTATGTTGCTGCTGCAGTTTTAGCAGGTGGCAATGTAAGAGTTGGTTTAGAGGATAATATTTTTCTTGATAAAGGAGTTTTGGCTACAAATGCACAATTAGTTGAAAGGGCATCAAACATCATAACAAATTTAGGATCAAGAATAATAGGTCCAGCTGAAGTTAGGAAGAAACTTAATTTAACAAAGAGGGCACCTAAATGAAGGCAGCAATAATTGGTGGGGGTGTAATAGGAGGAGGTTGGGCTTCTAGGTTTTTATTAAATGGTTGGGATGTAAATGTTTTTGATCCAGATAAAGATGCTGAGAGAAAATTAAATCAAATGCTAATAAATGCTAGGAGAAGCTTGCCATCATTATATGATTTTAAATTACCCAATGAAGGTAAAGTAAAATTTTGTAGTTCTATAAAAGAAGCTGTTGAAAAGGTAAATTGGATACAAGAAAGTGTGCCTGAGAGATTAAATATCAAACAGGAAGTATTCAAAATAATACAAGAACATTGCGGCCAAGACACAGTAGTTGCCTCTTCTACATCAGGATTTAAACCATCAGAATTAAACGAGGGTGCAATAAACCCAAAACAAATACTCGTTTGTCACCCTTTTAATCCTGTGTATTTATTACCATTAGTTGAAGTGGTCCCATCGGAAATTACTGATCAGAAAATTATTGATAAGTGTTCAGACTATATAAAATTAATAGGAATGAAGCCTTTATTGGTTCGCAAAGAAATAGATGCACATATTGCAGATAGGCTAATAGAGGCAATATGGAGAGAAGCACTCTGGCTTGTCCATGATGATATAGCAACCACTACTGAAGTTGATGATGCTATGAAATATGCAATGGGCTTGAGATATGCCCTAATGGGTGTTTTTGAACACATGAGACTTGCCGGTGGTGAGCAAGGTATGCATCACTTTATAAAACAGTTTGGGCCCTGCCTAAAATGGCCATGGACTAAACTTATGGATGTTCCTGAACTTACCGAAGAATTTGTTGAAAAGATTGCGAATCAATCAGATGTGCAAGCCAACGGCAGAACAATTCAAGAGCTTGAAAAAAGTAGAGACGATACGCTTGTTGGAATATTAAGAGCCTTAAGGGAAACTCAAAGGGGTGCAGGTAAAACTATTAATGAGCATAACAATAATCTGAATAAAGTCTTAGATAATAATGATAAACTATATCAAACTGTTAATAGGCAAATTCCACAGACATGGACAGATATAAATGGTCACATGAATGAGACGAACTACTTAGAAGTTTGCAGCCAAGCAACAGATAAGTTTATGGAAATGTTAGGAATGGATGTTGATTATATTAAATCAAAAAATGAAAGCTTTTTTACAGTTGAAACGCATATTTGTCACATAAATGAAGCAAAAGAGGGCATGAGAATAATTGCTAAAACTCAAGTTTTAGAGGCAGAAGGCAAAAAATTAAGGTTGTTCCACGTTTTAGAAAGTGACAATGGGAAAATAGTTGCAACAGGCGAACACATGCTTTTACATGTAAGTTTAAAAACAAGATCTTCGTCTTTACCAAGCGAAAAAATATCAAAAAGCTTATCGAAGCTTTTTCAAGAGCATTCTAATCTTCCTTGGCCTGATGGTGCAGGAAGATCAATTGGTAAAAAGTAAATTGTCTAGAAATATTCTTATTACAGCAGGAGCTTCTGGAATTGGAAAATCAATGGCTGAAGAGTTTTCTTCAAATGGTGATGATGTATGGATTGTAGATAAAGAAAAAAGCTTATTAGAAAATTGTCCCAAAACTTGGAAAAAATCTTGCCTTGATGTGAGTGAAGAAAAAAGTGTTTTATCTCTTTTCAAAAACATTAAAAATGACTGGGGAAAAATAGATGTACTTTGTGCAAATGCTGGTATAAAAGGACCTACTTCTTTAATAGAAGATACTAGTTTTGCAGAATGGAAAAATTGTCTGGATGTAAACATTGATGGTGTATTTTTATTTTCAAAATTAACTGCTCCTCTAATGAAAAAAGAACAGTCAGGATCTATAATAATTACTTCCTCTACGGCAGGTATTTTTGGTTTTAGTCATAGGTCACCTTATGTCACTTCAAAATGGGCTGTTATAGGTTTAATGAAATCTCTAGCTATAGAATTAGGTCCTTATAATGTAAATGTTAATGCTATTTGCCCAGGTTCAGTAGAAGGAGATCGGTTAGAAAAGGTTATTGATGCTGAGGTAATCTCTAAAGGTATGTCCAGAGATGAAATTTACAAAGCATACACCGAAGGAACTTCTCTTAAAAAGCTAATTAGTCCTAGTGACATAGCTGACATGGCTTTTTTTTTAGCAGGCCAGAAGTCAAAGTTAGTAAGCGGTCAGGTAATAGCAGTTGACGGTCATACAGAGGTGCCAGATCCAAAATTTTAATATCAAATATTAAATTTATTTACTTTTCATTTCAGTTTGTTAAAGTCTGTGCTTAATTCATGGGGAAATATCTAAAAAGTCTAATATGCATCCAATACTAAGCACACTGATTAAAAGAATAGGTCTTGGACTTGTATCTTTATTTTTTGTTAGTTTAATTATTTTTAGCTCAATACAGCTTCTTCCTGGTGATTTTGTTGAAGCCCAACTTGGCCAATCAAGGACTGAAGAAACTGTGGCTGCCTTTAGAAAAGAACTTGGATTGGATAAGCCTTTCCATATCAGATATGCTAACTGGGTTGCTTCGGCTGTTCAAGGCGATTTTGGAAGTACTTTCTCTGGAAGAAGTGCAACTTACGCAAACCAACCTCAACAAAACACATCAAGAACTGTAACTAGTCTTTTAAAACCTAGATTATATAATACATTTTTTCTAGCGGGAATGACTGCTATTATAGCAGTGCCAATCTCATTATTATTGGGTATTACGGCTGCATTATATAGAAACTCGTTTTATGATCGAGCAGTTAATGCATCGGCATTGACTACAATTTCAATGCCTGAGTTTTTTGTAGCATATATTCTTATTATATTTTTAGGCTCTATGTACCAATTTTTTCCTTCCCTATCAAATGTCACATCTTCAACGCCTTTTTTTGATAGGGTCTATTTAACCTTTATGCCAGCTCTAACTCTGACCTTAGTTACAGTCGCACATATGATGAGGATGACAAGAGCAGCAATAATAAATCTTCTTTCTTCACCATATATTGAAATGGCAGAATTAAAAGGTCTGTCTCGTTCGAGAGTAATCATTGAACACGCACTTCCAAATGCTTGGGCGCCTATATCTAATATAATAGCCTTTAATTTAGCATATCTTATTGTTGGAGTTGTTGTTGTCGAAGTTGTTTTTGTATACCCAGGTGTAGGTCAGTTAATGGTCGATTCTGTAATTAAAAGAGATATTCCAGTTGTTCAAGGGTGTGCACTTGTTTTTGCTTTAACTTATATTTTATTAAATCTAATCGCTGATGTCATATCGATTGTGACTAATCCAAGGCTGTTATATCCAAAATGAGCACTTCAACTAATCAATATACTGCAAAGGATGAGGTGGCTTCGGTTTTTATTAAAAGAACTTTTTTACAGCGTTCTTGGATTACACTAAAAAAAGCACCATTTACTGCCTGGTTAGGCATGACTATAGTTCTCTTTTATGTTTTTGTAGCTATTTTTGCACCTTTAATAGCGCCTTATGGTGAAGCTGAGATTTTTAAAACACCCTATGCACCTTGGAATGAAACACATGTTTTTGGAACAGACAGATTAGGAAGAGATATTTTAACTCGTTTAATTTATGGAGCGAGAAATACAATGGGTATTGCTGTCTTAACTACTTTACTTGCATTTGTAATAGGCGGTGGTCTTGGCTTGCTATCTGCAATTTTAAGAGGCTGGGTGGATCAGCTTTTAGCTCGTTTTGTAGATGTTCTTATGGCAATTCCAAGTTTGATCTTTGCCCTTATGCTTTTGTCAATTTTTGGTTCTACTGCACTTAATTTAATTATTATTATAGCTGTTTTAGATTCAACAAGAGTGTATAGGCTATCTCGTGCAGTTGGCATGAATGTAGCTGTAATGGAATATGTAGAGGCAGCTAAGTTACGAGGTGAAAAAATTGGATGGATAATGGTTAGAGAAATTCTTCCAAATATTTTGCCGCCTCTGGTAGCTGAGTTTGGTTTAAGGTTCTGCTATGTTTTTTTAATGATTGCATCTCTTTCTTTTTTAGGTGTCGGTATTCAGCCTCCTACAGCTGATTGGGGTTCCATGGTTCGTGAAACAGGCGAGTTAATACAGTTTGCTTATTCATTTGCAGACTATCAATTTTTTCTAATACCAATTCTTCCTGCTGCAGCAATTGGTATTCTTACTATTGGTGTAAATTTCGTTGTGGACTGGTTTCTTTATTTAACAAGTGGGTTAAAAGATGAGCACAAATAAAGATAATTCAACACTGTTGGAAATGAAAAACATTTCTATTGAGGGATTCAGTGATGAGATGTGGCACCCTATAATTAAAGGAATAGATTTAGAAATAAAAAGAGGGGAAGTCTTAGGTTTAATTGGTGAGTCTGGTGCAGGAAAATCAACATTGGGTTTAGCGGCAATGGGTTTTGTGAGAGCTGGATGCAGATTTACAGGAGGGTCAGTTCTCTTTGGTGGTAAAGACCTCACAAAAATGAATGAGGTGGAAAAAAGAAAATTATGGGGTACAAAATTTTCATATGTGGCACAGTCCGCTGCAGCAGCATTTAACCCTGCACATAGATTAATAAAACAAACTATTGAAGCCTCAGTGAGCCACAAAATAGGGAAGTCTGAAGATTTAGAAAAAGAAGCAATTCAATTATATAAAGAAATGCAATTGCCTGATCCAGAAGAAATTGGAGGACGTTATCCTCATCAAGTATCAGGTGGACAATTACAAAGAACAATGACTGCAATGGCCATGTCATCAAAACCAGATTTAATTATTTTTGATGAACCCACTACAGCTTTGGATGTAACTACTCAAGTTAATGTGTTGGCTACAATTAGGAATATTGTCAAAGAACACAATACGGCTGCTATATATATTACTCATGATTTGGCTGTGGTTGCCCAAATGGCAGATAGAATTCAAGTATTAAGGTATGGCAATACAATCGAAGAATCTGAAACAAATAAAATGTTAAAATCACCTAAAGAAAATTATACCAAATCTCTTTGGGCTGTTCGGTCAATAAAGAAAAAAGAAAAGAAAGCAAAAGATAAAATTTTAAGCATCAAAAATGTTGATGCGTCCTATGGATCTGGTCCGAAAGTCTTGCAAAATGTTAGTATTGATGTGCCTAAAGGAGGAACTGTTGCAATAGTTGGTGAGTCTGGTTCTGGCAAGTCGACTACAGCAAGAGTTATCACTGGCCTGCTCCCACCTCAAAAAGGTGAGATAATTTTCAATGGAAAATTGATGACATCAAATTTAGCAGATAGATCTAAAGAGGATTTAAGACAAATTCAAATGATATATCAGTCTCCCGATACGTCAATGAATCCTAGACATACTGTGATGGATATAATTGGAAGACCGCTTGAATTCTACCATAATCTAAAGGGTAAAGCCTATTCAGAAAGGGTTATTGAGCTTTTAAACATGATAGAGTTAGATGAAAGCTTTATTGATAGACTTCCAAGTGAGCTTTCTGGAGGTCAAAAGCAAAGAATTTGTATTGCTAGAGCTTTAGCAGCAGAACCAGAATTAATTATTTGTGATGAGGTTACTTCTGCTTTAGATCAAATTGTTCAAGAAGGTATTTTGAAATTATTGTTAAGGCTTCAAAAAGAGCTCAATATTACTTATATTTTTATTACGCACGACATAGCAACTGTAAAAGCGATTTCAGACGAAGTCGTTGTTATGCATAATGGACTTGTAGTCGAGCAAGGAATGAAAAGTGAAATATTCTCCCCTCCTCATCCAGACTATACAAAACTTTTGTTGTCCTCAGTGCCTGAAATGGATCCTAAGTGGTTAACTAAAATACTTTCACAGCAAAAGTAGAGTTAATCACAAATAGATCTGCAAATTTCTAAGCACAAAAGTGAAAAATTTTTATCATTGCTTATGCTCAAGGGCATTTTTCTGGATGAAAACATAACTATTGAAATTTCTTTTACAGGGTCAATCCATATCCACTGCCCATGAATTCCTATAGCGCAAATTTCTTTGTTTGATAGTCCAGTTTGATACCATTTTGATCTATATCCACCTTCTGGGAATAGCCTTCCAATCTCTTTATTAGGCCAAGGGTATTTTGATTTATAGTCAATAAGGTTTTCTAATGTGCTTTCCTCAATAATTTGTTTGTTTTCGAAAGTTCCCCTACATCTTACTAACTCTGCTATTTTTCCTAAATCTTCAATATGCATGCAAATTCCTCCTGCAGTGCGTGGAGAGCCCTCACCATCAAGAGTAATGAAAGCATCATGAATTGGCCTGCATTTTTGGAATATTTCTGTAGAAAAAAAATCAGAAAACTTTTTTTCTGAAATTCTCTCAATGATCCAACCCAATAGATCAGTATTCGGTGAGCAATATTGATATTCTTTCCCATGGTTTTTATTAGTTTTTGGCATTAATTTTAAAAACCCCTTTAGCCCTAATTTTCTATCTGTTGTTTTTGGATTGAAGCCAGTTGCCTCTC
>CABYVI010000036.1 GCA_902522415.1 uncultured SAR116 cluster alpha proteobacterium
CTATTAGGTATCAATCCGAAGCTAAATATTGCAAATTACTTGAGTGGTTTTTCCACTGTAAAACAACTAGTAATTGATGCACCAAACGGTTTAAAGTTTATTGCAGGAGGAACAGCGGTAAATGATATTTTAAACGCTCAAGAACAAGATAGATATAAGGTCATTAGAGGAATGGAAGATCTCTCAAATGATACAGACATATTGGTTGTCGACTGTGCTGCTGGAGGTGCTGACAGTACATTAGATTTTGTTTCAGCGTCAGATCAAGTTTTAATTGTTTTGGAGGGCGAACCCACCAGTATGATGGATGCATATTCTCTAATCAAAATTCTAAACCAGGAAAAGGGTGTAAAGAAATTTTCAATTTTTATTAATAAGGCATCAAGTGAAATAGAAGCTAAGCAAAATTTTGCTGTTTTTTCGAATAACCTTGTGCATAAATTTCTTGATGCACGTGTTTATTATGCAGGCTATCTACCTATGTCAAAAGTTTTAAAACAAGCAGTTATTATGAAAAAACCTGTAATGATCCATAACCAAAAATCAAAAGAAGGTATTGCTTTTCAAAAGTTAGCTGGAGTAATGTTAAAAGCACCAAAGAATGATAAAAAAGGCATTTGTTTTTTTGAAGAACAAATTTAAGTAAATATGGACGTTAAAGCCTATTCTGAAAGCACAAAAGATATTAATTCTCTTATAGAGAAAAATATGGGACTTGTTAGAAAAATAGCTTGGCATATGCATGGAAGAGTTAAGTCAGCTGTTGACATAGAAGATCTAATTCAAATTGGCATGTATGGCTTGGTAACTGCTGCTCAGAATTATGTTGTTAAAGAAGGGGTTTCATTTTCAAGCTATGCAAGTATTAGAATTAGAGGAGAAATAGTTGACCATCTAAGACGCAATTCTAATCTCTGCAGAACTACAATTCAAATGCAACAAAAATACAAATTTTCAGTTGAGGCTCTTTCAAAACAACTTCAAAGGGAGCCCAATAATGATGAAATAGCTGTTGAAATGGGACTAAAAACAGCAGAACTTCACAATTGGGAGCAGGCTTTTGCAGCTAATACCCATCAGTCTTTAGATACAGTATATGATGAATTCTCTATTTGGTTCGCAACAAAAGAACAAAACCCAGAGGAAGAACTTACAGATACTGAATTAAGAGAAAATCTTGTTGAAGCCCTTAAAACCTTGCCTGAAAGGGAAGCTTTATTGATACAATTATATTATGTTGAAGAGCTCAATGTATATGAAATTGCAGAGGTTTTAGATATAACAACTGGAAGAGTATCGCAGATCAAAAAAAATGCAATTTCTAGATTAAGAGAATACATAAAAAAAATAGATTAGCTTTTGTAATGCCTAAGATCCAAAAAGTGAGTACCATAAGTATTTCAGTATTTTCAGCAGACTTGAAACTTATTGGCTTTGAAAGTAGAAGGGAACTCCATCTTTCATGTGGCTTGATAAATATTGCAAGAGGAAATTGCACAATTATAATGCGCCCTGATACAAATGAAGTAAATGGTGGAATCCTAATATCTTCTGATAGGCCAGTAATGAATGCTGATCTATCAGTTCCTCCAATTTTATTTGATCAAGTTCAAAATTCTCTCAAAAATAATGTTGGCCGACCATTACAGATAATCCTACTTTTGGATAAATATCTTCATGTAGACAATCAGGGTATTTTATCTATTGATGATGATATAAAAGCAAATATCAAAGACATGTCATGGATTTTACCTGTTAGGTAATTATCCCATTATACTTCTTACCATTTCAACTTCTGTTTGAAGAAGTTTTGATGCACCACTAAATAATTGTTGTGCTTTTATCATGGTTGTTAATTCAGTTGTGACATCAGTATTAGAACTTTCAATGGAGCCTGCTTGGAACTTTCCAAATCCATCTTCGTCACCACTTCCGATAAGAGGAACACCACTTTTGTCAGTTTCTTTAAATCTGTTAGTGCCTAATTCTTTTAATTCTGATGGGTTGGCAAATCTTGCTAAAGCAAGTTGGCCTATTCGCCTGACTGTTTTCATGCCATAGGTTGCTTCTATAATACCTGACGGGAATACCTTTATATTAGAAACTAGTACATCTTCACCTTTATCATTTTTTGTACTAAAAGGGATATTTATTGCAGATAAATTTTTTGTAAGTCCATTCTCAGTTTGGAGTCTCCCCAAATAAGGCAATCCATCTGAAGTAAGTAAGTTACCATTTGCATCAAGGTTTATTGAACCATCTCTAGTATAATATGGTTTATTAATACCTACAGGAGGGGCCAAAACAAACATACCATTTCCAATAACTGATAAATCTAAAGCCCCATCAGTTTGTATCAATGCACCTTGAGAATGCATTCTTGATGCTTTTGAAATGTTGCTCCCCATTCCAGTTGCAGGAGTTATTCCATCAAGTGCAACACTATACTGATCTTCAAATCTTCCAGCACTTCTTTTAAAGCCAGTCGTTTTAGCATTTGCCAGATTGTTGGAAACTAATGAAAGTTCATGTTGTGCTACATTAATGCCTGATCTAATAATTCCTAACATATAAATATTTCCTTGGATTAAAGATTTTTCATAATTTCTTTGCAAGAGATATGCCATCATAAATACTTGTAAAAATATCATCAGGTCTGTATTTATATTAATAATATAAAATTTTTTTTCATAATGATGACAAATAAAAATCAATCTACTGCATTAGTTCCAACACCAAAGCTCCATGCTCCTGCAGTTATTAAATCAACTCAAGTTGCAACAGTAAAACTTGTGGATGATAAAACTGTTTTAGAAGATAAAGAAGAAGTAAGAATGAAGTTGCCTGATATTCTTGGTAGAGTTTTAGCGTGTATATGGATAGATCCGGAATTTTACCATTCTTTTGCAAATGATCCAAAAAAAACTTTAGAAAAAAATGGAGTTTTCCTCCCACAAGACATTTACCTAGATTTTGAGAAATCAAATTCTGATAGGCCAAAAGTTGTGGTCTATGAAAAAAAGAAAGACTCTAAATTTAAATTAAGAGTAATGTACTTGCAGTTAGTAATGATGGCAGGTAGATAATGAGAAAGACAGCTTCTATACTTTTTTTTGTTTTGAGTTTATTTAATTTTACATTTTACTATGTAAGTATCGCGGAAGAAGTAAATAATAATGAAAATTTTATTAAGTTTCAAAAAGGAGTTGAAGCTGTAAAAGAAAAAAATTATGAGATTGCTGCTGATATTTTTGAAGAATTAGCTCTAGCTGGAGATATGGATGCGCAATTTAATTTTGCTATTCTTACAAGAAATGGACTTGGCAGAGCTCAAAACTATAGTGAAGCTTTATATTGGACATGGCTCTCGTTCGCTGGTGGTCTTGAAAAAGCTAATAAAGTTTTAGGAAAAATTTTAGAGCTTGTTCCAGATGACTCTCATCAAGAAATAAGGGAAGAGGTTTATTTGTTTATTTTGAAAAAAATTAATTCAGGTGATAGAGCAGCGTTGATGCATATGGGTAAATATTATTTGGATATTCTTGCTGATGCTGATTATAATAAGTCTTATTTGTTTTATTCTATTGCTTCAGCTTTTAGTGAAGTGGGTGCGAAAGAAAAAAGAGATGAAATATTATTTGAAGTTGATAATGATAAAATTGTTGAACTTCAAGGCCAAGCATCCACAATGTTTGAAAAATTAAGAAAAGGTGAGAAAATTGAAATGTTGAAAGATTAGGAGGTTTTATGAAAATTAAAGTTCATTGGATTATTGATGGAGTTGCTGAAATCGAAGCTGACACTCCTGAAGATGCTGAAAATAAGGTTGAAAATGAATTATCTAAGTTTATGGGTGAAAATAAAAGTCTATCAGATAGCTTGGGAGCAAGAGCTATACAAGGAAAAGCATATTTCCCAGGTTCAGACGATAATCCAGAAGAAATTATAGATAACGAATAATGTATTATTAGAAACCCTTTAAAAGCTCACCTATAGTATTCTCCAAGCCAACATTGTCTTGTTCAATACGATCAATTTCAGCTCTTAATTCGGCAATTCTCTCTTTTCTTCTTTCCATTACTTCTTTGATCTCTTCAACTAATTTCTCTAGTTTTTGTCCAAGATCTACTTCATCTTTGTTTTCTTCTTCAGCCATTATCTATTCCATTATTTTATATTATGGCTCGCCCACCAAGCCAATCAAGTGTGGATGCTTTGTACTCTTTAGGAGGAGGATTTACAAAATTATTTACAAATTTAACATCGTTATTCTCTTCAAAATTTTCATCAGTTGAACTGTTAGAATTATTATTATTCCTTGAATTCTTTAAATCCTGATCAATTTTATTTAAAACACCTAATTGCATGTTTACATAAACGACAACTTAAAAAAATTGTTAATTTCAAAAACTGTTGGCACAACATTTGCTGACGAATTCTATTAGCTTCATAAATTTTTTAAGAAATTAGATTGTAAAAATAAATGAGAAAATTAATAAAATTATCTATATTATTTTATTTTTTATTTTTTCATCTTGTTTTTGCTAATGAAAAAAGTGACTGTGAATATTTAGCAAGCGTTGTTGAAGAACAAAAAGATCTTCCGGCTGGTATTCTATCAAGCATATCAAATGTTGAAGCAGGAAGAATTATTGGAAATAGTCCAAAAAGGGGTTGGCCATGGACAGTAAACCATTCTGGTGAAGGATTATTTTTTGAAAATAAATTAGATGCTATAAATTATGTTAGATCTCACCTAGAGATAGGTGATATTAATATGGATGTTGGTTGTATGCAAATTAGTTTAAAATGGCACTCCAATCAATTTTCTTCTCTAGAGGGGGCCTTTGACCCAGAATTAAATATAAATTATGCTGCAGTATTTTTAAAGAAACTTTTTAATGATCATGGTGACTGGAACCAAGCTATTAAGCATTATCATTCAGCAGATCCAAATAAAAATATAAAATATCATGAGAAGGTTCTTGCAGCTTGGGGAATGGAGAAAAGTATAAATCAATTAAAACCTTTACAATTGATAAAAGCTAATCTGACATTGCCAATGCTAAAACCTAATTTGAAAATTTTAGAAAAAACAAAAGAATTAAATGGTGATCAATCTTTAATTAAAAAAAATACAAATTTAACAAGTAAAAATAATACAGTAATTGATAATCAAGATAAAAATGTTGTTAAATCTCAAAGAAAATCAAAAAATCCTAGCTTTATAAATGAAAGATGGGACCTAGTTCTAAAATTCAGAAAAGAATTTAAAAATTATTAAAAAAAATATATAAAATTAAATAGTTAATTAATTTATATTTTATATGATCGAATTTGCTGAAGCATCTAAATTAGCTTTAAATTTAATATTATCTCTTGATGCTGATATTTTAGAGATTGTTATTCTTTCTTTGAAGGTTAGCGTTTTTGCATTAATTATAGCTTGTATTATTGGTTTTTCTTTGGGTTCCCTTCTTGCTTCAAATAAATTTTATGGACGTGGAGTAATTTTAATCATAATTAATAGCCTCATGGCTTTACCACCGGTTGTTGTAGGCCTTGTAGTTTATATGGCTTTGTCTAAATCAGGACCTTTAGGTTGGCTAAATATTTTATATACACCTTCAGCTATGATTGTTGCTCAATCAATTATAATAACACCAATTGTATTAGCTCTTTCAAGACAAGTTATCGAAGATATTCATAATGAGTATTATGATTATTTTAAGTCACTTAATTTAACAAAGTTTCAAATTGTCAAATCTTTGATTTGGGATGCGCGTTATTCATTAATTACAGTTTCTTTAGCTGGTTTTGGGAGAGGTATAGCTGAAGTAGGAGCTGTAATTATAGTTGGAGGAAATATTAATCATTTTACTAGAGTAATGACAACTTCCATCGCTTTAGAGACTTCAATGGGAAATTTACCTTTTGCTCTTGCTTTAGGAATAATTCTCCTATTAATTTCACTTTCTGTAAACGCCTTAGTAATGGCTTTAAACTTGACTTCTAAAAAATATGCATTCGGATAGAATAAAACAAATTTTCATTAACTTAGAGCTTAAACCAGACAATAGTTTTCTTCCTTTGAAAACCGAAAATTTAAGTTATTTCATTGACGAAAAAGAAATTATTTCTGATCTAAATATAAATATATTTTCTGATGAAATTACAATTATTATGGGACCTAATGGAGCAGGTAAAAGTATTTTTTTAAAATTATTGAATGGAATAATTAAGCCAACATCTGGCAATATACTTTGGAATAAAAGAAAGGATTTTTCTTTTTTTTCGGGGAGACAAGCCTTAGTTTTCCAAAAGCCAATTTTATTAAGAAGATCAGTTGCAGCAAATTTAGACTTTATTCATAATTTAACAAATATTAAGGCTAAATATGATCAAGACCAGCTTTTAAAAATAGTTGATCTTTTAAATAAAAAAAATCAACCTGCAAGGTTGCTTTCGTTTGGTGAACAGCAAAGGTTATCGCTTATAAGAGCATTACTCTTTAGGCCAAGTCTTGTAATGTTAGATGAGCCAACAGCTAATTTGGATCCTGCCTCAACAAAAATAATAGAAGATATTATCGTTTCATTAAAAGAATTTGGAATAAAAATAATTTTTGTTACCCATAATATACTTCAAGCTAAAAGACTTGCAGATGAAGTTATTTTTTTTGACAAAGGAAAGTTAATTGAACACAAAAATGCTAAAGAATTTTTTACAAACCCTTCCTCAAAACAAGTTTCAAAATATTTAAATGGTATACTTTAAAAAGCATTATGAAATTAGATCAACAAACTATAGACTTTTATAATTTAAAATCATCAGAATATTCATCTTGGTCGTTAAATCACAAAAAGGATGATTTGTTATCAAAGTTTTTAGAAAAAATAAAAGAAAGGTCAAATATTCTTGACCTTGGTTGTGGTGCTGGTCATGATAGTTATTTTTTTGCTTCAAAGGGTTTTAAGGTTACGGCTTTAGATGCATCAAAGAATTTATTATCAGAGGTGCCATTCCATTCTAATATTGAAATTGTAAATAGCGATTTTGTAAGTTTTCAAACAAATCATAAATTTAATGGGATTTGGTCAAGTTTTTCTTTGCAACATATCCCAAAAAAATATTTACAAAATACTCTAAAGCTTCTTTTGCAAAGTCTTAACAAAGAAGGTGTATTTTACATAGGAATACATGAGGGTAGTAAAGAAGTAAGAGATAGTTTAGGACGTTTTTATTCTTTCTACAGAGAAAATGAAAT
>CABYVI010000037.1 GCA_902522415.1 uncultured SAR116 cluster alpha proteobacterium
AGCTTAAAAAAAATATTTCTAAAAGATTTGATGGTAAGGTTGTTGTAATAACAGGAGGGTGCGGTGCTATAGGGCTTTCAACTGCTACTGAATTTAAGAAAGAGGGAGCAGAAGTTGTAATTCTTGATGTGAATAGAAAAAAAGTAGAAGATGTTGCCAATAGAGTAAATGTTACTGCTATTGTTTGCAACGTTACTTCAAAGAGTTCAATCAAAAGTGCTTTTAAACAAATTATAGAACTTTATGGTGGCGTTGACATAATTATATCTAATGCAGGCGCTGCTTGGACTGGTCAAATTGCTGAAATTTCTGAAAAAGATTTGAGAGATAGTTTTGAACTAAATTTTTTTGCTCATCAGTTAGTAGCTAAAACTGCAGTTAATATTATGATTAATCAAAATTTTGGTGGATGTATTTTATTTAACACTTCAAAACAGGCAATTAATCCTGGCAATAGTTTTGGTCCATATGGGTTGCCAAAAGCAGCTACATTATTTTTATCAAGACAATATGCTTTAGAGTACGGAAAATATAATATCAGATCTAATGCAGTAAATGCTGATAGAATAAGATCAGGAATATTAAGTGAAAGTTTTATTAAAAAAAGAGCATCTTCAAGAGGTGTTTCAGAAAATGAGTATATGCAAGGAAATCTTTTACAAAAAGAAGTTTTAGCAATAGATGTTGCTAAAGCATTTATGGATTTAGCAGACTCAAAAGTAACTACAGGAGCAGTATTAACTGTAGATGGAGGAAATATTTCAGCTGCTTTAAGATAAATTTTTGGCGACCCTACGAGGACTCGAACCTCGAGCTCAGGATTAGGAATCCTGCGTTGTATCCAGTTCAACTATAGGGCCTTTGTTTAAGTGTTTAACAAACAATAAAATAAAATAAAACATCTATTTATATACCACTCATTATTTATTTTTCTTTGATCTTAGGTAATTTATTCTTATATAACTTAAAAGTTCAATTACTTATTCCTGGAGAAATTAATGCTTGGAGATTTACCTAACTGGGATCTTAAAGATCTATATAAATCTGATAAAGATATCAATTTTCAAAATGATAAAGAAAAAGCGAATAATTTAGCTAGAGAATTTAAAAATAATTACAAAAATAGAGTAAATGATCTAACAAGTTATGAACTCAAAGAAGCAATAGAAGATTATGAAGAAATTAACGAAACAATCGGAAAATTGTATAGTTATGTTTCTTTATCGTTCTCTATTAACACCGATAAACCAGAATACGGTCAGAAATATCAAGAAATTAGAGAATTAGCATCAAAAATTCACTCTGACCTTATTTTTTTTGAACTTGAAATAATGAATATAAGTAATGAAAATTCATCCTCACATATGAGTAACGAAAATATCTCGATATGGAAGCCCTGGTTGAGAAGAATTTTTCAAAGAAAACCTTTCCAATTATCTAGTGATCTTGAACAGTTTATTGCAGAAAAAAGTCCAAGTGGACGTGGTGCATGGGTGAGGTTATTTGATGAAAGTTCATCTGATTTAAGATTTAATATTAAAGGTGATACAATTAGTGAAACTGAAATATTAAACCTTCTAAGTGATCAAAATCCTGAATTAAGGAAAGAGGCTGGATTAGAATTTTCTAGAGTACTTGATGAAAATAAAAGGACTAGGTCTCTAATCTTAAATACAATTTCAAGAGATAAATTTATAGAAGATAAAAAAAGAGGATTTAAAAATCCAATTTCTTCAAGGAATTTAGATAATGACGTCGAAGATGAAGTGGTCAAAGCTCTTGCTGAAGCAGTTACTGCTAGATTTAGTGACTTAAGTCATAGATATTATAAACTAAAATCACAATGGTTTGGTAAAGAAAAATTAAATTGGTGGGATAGAAATGCACCTCTACCTAACAAACCAAACCAAAAATGGTCATGGAATGAAGCTAGAGAAATAGTTTTATCAAGTTTTATGGAACTATCTCCTGAAATTGCAAAAATAGCTGGAAAATTTTTTGATAATAATTGGATTGATGCTGAGATTAGAAATGGTAAAGATTCTGGAGCATATTCTCACCCTTGTGTGCCTGAGGTTCACCCTTACATACTCATGAATTATAGTGGAAAATCGAGAGATGTAATGACTTTAGCACATGAACTAGGTCATGGTGTACATCAGACTTTAGCTTCTGAGAATGGCTATCTATTATCAGACACTCCTTTAACTCTTGCTGAAACAGCATCTGTTTTTGGAGAGATGTTAGTCTTTCAGAAACTTCTTTCAAAAGCAGATACTCAAGAAAGTAAAAAATCTATGATAGCTGAAAAAGTTGAAGACATGCTAAATACAGTTGTTAGACAAATAGCTTTTCATAATTTTGAGACAGCTTTCCATGATAAAAGAAAATCTAATGAATTAATGCCTGAACAAATTAGTGAAATTTGGATGGAAACACAATCCCAAGCTCTTGGTGGTGCAATTCAATTGGACGATAGCTATAAACCTCTTTGGTCATATATACCTCATTTTATTCATACGCCATTTTATGTTTATGCATATGCTTTTGGAGACTGCTTGGTGAATAGTTTATGGCAAGTAAGACTTTCTGATACATCTAATTTTACAGATAATTATTTGAATCTTCTAAAGTCGGGAGGTAAAAATCACCATAAAGATGCACTATCACCATTTGGACTTGATGCTTCAGATCCAAAATTCTGGGATATAGGATTGAATACAATTTCTTCACTAATAGATGATTTAGAGAAATAATGAGTACTTCTGATAATGAAAAATCTACTACTTTAGGTAGACTGAAAAGATATGCAAATGTAACTTCAGCTGTTGGGGGTTTAGCTGCAAGGGTTGCAGGTGAAAGATACTTAGGTATTAAAATAGACAGAGATAATCATGCTAAAGTATTAGGCGAAGCTTTAGGTGGATTAAAAGGTCCACTGATGAAGGTTGCTCAAATCTTATCTACTATTCCTGATGCACTTCCACCTGAATACCGAGAAGAGTTATCGAAGCTTCAAGCCGATGCCCCTTCTATGGGCTGGCTTTTTGTTAAGCGCAGAATGATGTCAGAGTTAGGCAGCGATTGGCAAAAAAAATTTAAGAGTTTTGAAAAACAATCTTGTTCTGCTGCTTCGCTTGGACAAGTTCACAAAGCTATAAGCATTGATGGGCAAGATCTAGCTTGCAAGCTTCAATATCCAGATATGCAAAGTGCAATTGAAGCAGATTTAAAACAACTAAAGTTAGCCTTTAATTTATATGAGCGAGCAGATAAAGCTATTTCAACAAAGTCTATTCATAAAGAATTATCAGCAAGGTTATCAGAGGAACTCGATTACAAAAGAGAGGCTTCTAATCTAAAGCTTTATTCTGGAATTTTAAAATCAGAAAAAAATGTTTTTGTGCCCGATGTAATTGATAACTTATCAACAGATAGACTGCTTACTATGACTTGGCTTGAAGGTAATAAGCTTTTAGACTGGCTTGAATTGAAACCTAATTTAGAATCAAGAAATAACGTTGCAGTCAATATGTTCAAGGCATGGTACATTCCATTTTATTTTTATGGTGTTATTCATGGTGACCCACATTTAGGCAATTACTCAATCACAGATAAAGAAAAAATAAATTTACTCGATTTTGGAAGTATAAGATTTTTTAATCCAACTTTTGTAGAGGGCGTTATAACTTTATATAAAGCTCTTAAAACAAATAATTCAAGATTAGCTGAGGAAGCATATTACAAGTGGGGCTTTGGAAAGCTGAACAAAGAAATGATCGAGGTATTAAGTGTTTGGGCAAGGTTTTTATATGCTCCATTATTAAATGATAGTTCAGAGCCAATTAGCCAGTTAAGAGATGGTAAAGAGGGAAGAGAAGTTGCTTCAAAAGTTCATGAAGAATTAAAAAATATTGGAGGAGTTGAGCCACCTAGAGAATTTGTATTAATGGATAGAGCAGCTGTAGGACTAGGTTCAGTGTTTATGCGATTAAAAGCTGAAGTTAATTGGCATAGAATTTTTGAAGATATGATTGAAGAGTTTGATATTAATGAATTAACAAAAAAACAAATTCAAATATCAAACTATGCAGGAATTAATATTGACACGTTAGAATAGTAATATTAAGGAATGTATTAAATTATTATTGAATTAAGATGCTCTGCAATTAACCAGGAAAACTAAATGAAAGTTGCTATAATTAAAGAAAGCCATCAGTTTGAAGAAAGGGTATCCTGCACCCCAGAAATTGTCAAAAAACTGATTGGTCTTGGATTTAAAATATCTATTGAAAGTAATGCAGGTGCATCATCTTCATACTATGATGAAGATTATAAAAAAGTAGGCTGTGAAATAGTAAATTCTCAAAAAGCACTTCTTTCTAACGCTGATTTAGTTTTTTCAATAATTAGACCAGATGTAAAAGTTTTAAAATTATTTAAAAAAGGTGCTATTCTTATCTGCCAGATGGAAGCTCATATGAATCCCAAAGAAATTAAACAGTGTGCAGACATGGGTATAACCAGCTTTGCTTTAGAGCAAGTGCCGAGAATTTCAAGAGCACAATCAATGGATGTTTTATCTAGTCAATCAAACTTAGCTGGCTACAGAGCAGTGATTGAAGCTTCGCAAATTTATAGAAAAGCATTTCCTATGATGATGACTGCAGCTGGGACTATTCCTCCAGCAAGAGTTTTGATAATGGGCGCTGGGGTAGCCGGGCTTCAAGCCATAGCAACTGCTAAAAGAATGGGCGCAATTGTCTCTGCAACTGATGTAAGGCCTGCTGCTAAAGAACAAGTAGAGTCTTTAGGTGGTAAATTTGTTGCAGTTGAAGATGATGAATTTAAAGAGGCTGAATCATCTGGTGGTTACGCAAAGCAAATGAGTGCTGATTACCAAAAAAAGCAAGCTGAACTCGTTGCCAAAACAATTAGTGATCAGGATATTGTAATAACAACAGCTCTTATACCTGGAAAACCAGCTCCTAAACTTATATCAGATGCAATGGTTAAATCTATGAAACCAGGTTCTGTCATTGTTGACCTTGCTGCTGTTGCTGGTGGAAATTGTTCAGCAACTGAAGCTGATAAAATAAGCATCAAATACGATGTAAATATTGTTGGTTATACAAATATACCGAGTAGACTTGCAGGAGATGCAAGTCGCTTATTTGCTCGAAATATTTTTGCTTTCGTTGAAAATATTTGGGATGCAGAAAAATCAAAGATTAATATTGATTTAGAAGATGAAATAGTTAAAGGCACATTACTTACTAAAGCCGGAAAATTATTACTAAAATAAATACTTTATTGAGGGATCAAAATGAAATCAGATACGAATATGTCTAGTGACTTAGTTGATCAAGCTAGTTCCATTAGTGACAGTCTCAACGAATTAGCTACTAAGTTAGGTTCATCTAAGTTAAATGAACTTGCTTCGAAAGCTTCTAATTTAGGTGATGAAATTGCTTCGATTTCACTTTCTGGCCATGGTTCAATTGACCCATTAATATTTGGGATAACTGTATTGGTATTATCTTGTTTTATAGGGTACTTTGTTGTTTGGTCTGTTACTCCAGCACTTCACTCACCTCTTATGGGTGTAACTAATGCTATTTCAAGTGTAATTATTGTAGGAGCGTTAATTGCTGCTGGCCCAAAAGATCCTAACTTCTTTGCTTCACTAATGGGCTTTTTTGCTATTGTTCTAGCATCAATTAATATATTTGGGGGCTTCATAGTAACACAAAGAATGCTCTCTATGTTTAAAAGGAAAAAACCTTCAGGAGAAAATAAATGATAGGGTTTTATTCTTCAATATTATATCTCATCTCAGCCGTATTATTTATTTTATCTCTTAACGGACTATCTCACCCGGAAACTGCCAGAAGAGGAAACCTTTTTGGCATGATCGGAATGGGAATAGCTATACTAACAACATTAGCAATAATCCCTTTTGACACTGTTACTTATCTAATAATCTTTGCTGGCATTGCAATTGGAGGCTTGATCGGAGCATACATTGCTAGAAGCATCGATATGACAGCATTACCGCAGTTAGTTGCTGCTTTTCACAGTTTGGTTGGATTAGCTGCAACATTAGTTGCAACTGCAGCCTTTTACAATCCTTCTGCATACGGTATTGGTGAACTTGGTAATATTGCAGGTGGATCATTATTTGAAATGGGGCTTGGCCTTGCAATTGGTGCTGTTACTTTCACAGGTTCAATCGTTGCTTTTGGAAAATTGCAAGGACTTGTTTCAGGTCAACCTGTTACATTTCCTTTACAGCATCCATTCAATGCTTTTCTTGGAATTTTGTTGCTAGTATTAATTATTACTTTAGTTGCAACTAATTCTGTTACAGCCTTTTGGGGTATTTTTATAGTTTCTCTTCTTATAGGTGTACTTATTATTATTCCTATAGGTGGGGCAGATATGCCAGTTGTTGTCTCAATGCTTAATTCTTATTCTGGCTGGGCTGCATGCGGAATTGGATTTACCCTAGGCAACCCTCTTTTGATTATCACAGGTTCATTAGTTGGAGCAAGTGGAGCAATATTATCTTACATAATGTGTAAAGGTATGAACAGATCTTTTTTTAGTGTTATCCTTGGGGGTTTTGGTGGTGAAAATGAAGTTGACCCAACACAAAAAGGTTCCTCAGATAAAATGGTTAAAAGAGGATCTGCTGATGACGCTGGTTTTATAATGGATAATGCTTCAACAGTAATAATAGTCCCAGGTTATGGAATGGCAGTAGCACAAGCACAGCACGCTTTAAGGGAAATGTCAGATATTTTAAAGTCCCGAGGAATAACGGTTAAGTATGCAATTCATCCTGTCGCTGGAAGAATGCCTGGTCATATGAATGTACTTTTAGCCGAAGCAAACGTCCCTTATGACGAAGTTTTTGAACTTGAAGAAATTAACCGTGATTTTTCACAAGCTGATGTTGCATTTGTTATAGGAGCAAATGATGTTACAAATCCTGCCGCTAAAACTGATCCTAAATCGCCAATCTATGGAATGCCTATTTTGGATGTTGAGAACGCCGGAACTGTTTTGTTTATCAAAAGATCGATGGCTTCAGGTTATGCAGGTGTAGATAATGAACTTTTTTTTA
>CABYVI010000038.1 GCA_902522415.1 uncultured SAR116 cluster alpha proteobacterium
TAAGTAACCAGATTTTTCAGCATGCTCAATAATTGCTTTTGCCGCCCTGTCCTTTACAGAACCACCTGGGTTCATAAATTCAGCTTTACCGTATATTTCACAACCTGTTAATTCACTTGGCTTGTTAAGACGAATAAGTGGCGTATTGCCAATTGATTCCGTAAAACCTTTATAGGTATTATCCATAAACACTCTTATTTATATATATCTCGAATATTTTTAAATTTAGCAGATATATTTGATGAATTAAAGCATCATGCTTTAAGGAATTGCTATAAGTAAATTTATTTAATTTTTTGGGCCTCTAACCATGCTTTTTTAAGCTTATCAATATTGAAGCCTTTTTCTCTAGCAGCTTTTAGTATTGGCTCTTCTTTCGCAGTGACAAGTTTCAGTGCGTCTGGCATTGCATCAATATGTTTTTTATCGACAATCATAGCTCCATGAATATCAGCGTGGATTAAATCACCTGGATTAATCTCTAAACCAAAAATATTTATAGTTTGGTCTAAATTAATTACATGAACAAAAGCATGACTTGGACCTATACCACCTGCTAAAACTTGATATCCTTTATCTAACATTCCAATATCTCTAAGAAGCCCATTTGTTAATGTACCTCTAATATTTAAACCTTTATGAATTGCAACATTCAACTCACCCCAGAAAGCACCTGTACAGTTGGGATAATCAGTGTCCTCTATTGCAACTATAGTTGGTTGCTCAGATGACGATATATAATCATAATAAGACAACCTGTTTTCTTGTACTTTTTCAGGTGATATTATAGGGGGTGAAGAAGCTCTAATTTTAGCTGTTGCTGCAAATCCAACTATGCATGGCAGTGAAGGGTCTGCGGGTACAACCTGTTTTTTTGTAAATCCTACAGCTGTTCTAGTTCCCATTACAGCTTCCAAAGCATTACACATTGTAGGAGTATCATACTTTGAAATTTCTTCTAGTATATCTGAATATTTCATAACTAATCCCTCAATATTACATTTCTTTTAGCCTAGCAAAAACATCAAACCCCATTTGATATAAAATATGGATTATATCAATTGGAACCCAATTTTCAGCAATAACATTATTCTCTAATCTATAAAAATCCATAACTCTCATTTTGATTTTTTTATTGGTTGCCGGTATTCCAAGCCATTCACCTCCATGAGTTGCTTCAACCGATGGCCATCCACCAGTTACAACAAAATTATCATCCTCAATCCTTATGTAATGAGATGCCCCTCTACGATCAGGAAAACCTCTTAAGAATGGAATTTGATGAAAATTTCGAAAATTTTTCATGCCTTTTGATGTTCCAATACCTGATGGACCATACCATAAGAAATTTTTTGACCAGTACTGAGAATGCTTCATACTTTCTATATTTTTACCATCATATTCACCAAGTGCTTTATGCATATTCATTACAACTTGAAAACTGTTAGTTGATTTTAAATTTTCCCTATCTTTAATTTTTACTCCATCTGCTGTTGCAGGAGCTGGCCAAAAAAAATCTGTTCCTAAAGATGGAGAAATTGGTAATAATCCAACTTGCTGCATAAGATTTAAAAAGTCGAAGATTATATAAGATTTTATAATTTTTTCATTTAAAAATTGATGAACTTCACATGATCTTAAATAAACAACCTTTTTAGATGAAGGAATACCAAATAAATTATTTTCAAATGTGCCTTGGTAATGACAAATAGATGCTACTAACTCTATACCCTCAATATTTTTTTTTGCTCTATCATCAGGGTAATTAATTCCAGAAACAAATATCGAATCACGTCTTTCTATGTCTGGGAATGAAATCATTAAAGCTTCCCATAATTTTTTTATTTCTTCTAATCCAGAAATTTCATTTATTGGATGAGAAGCAAATATTTCAGCATTATTATGATAAACATTCCTTGAATGACTACCCAGAATCAATGAATGTAGTTGATTATAATAATGTTTTCTTTTTTCATTTGAATATGACATTTTTCTAATTATTTAATAGTTGAATCTTTATTAGTGTTTTTTTTGCATACGTTTGCAAAAATTACTTGTTATATTTAATAACATAGGTATTGATACTTTAAAGAATTAATTAAAAAAATTTTCAATTATTGAGGAGAAAATTATGAAAATCAGAGTATTTTTGTTAGGAATTGCTTTTGCCTTAGTATCTAATTTTGCTTGGGCAGGATGTAGTTTTACAAATGTAGTTGAAGTAAGATCATTAACTAATAGTTTTGATGCTTGGAAATCAGTTACAGAAGCTATGAGTGAATGTGGTAATGTTACTGCAACTCTTGATAGTGAATTCAAAGATAAGCAACCAGATGCGTTTGCGGCAAACCCTTCTTTGTATGAAATTGGTGGTGTATCAGGTTCTACTATAACACCTCTTTTGAATGCTGGAACAATTAGGCCATTAGATGATTTAGTTGCTAAGTATGGACAAAATTTAAACCCAAACCAATTAATAAAAATTGATGGTAAAATCATGGGTATTGCTATGTCTGTTAATAACCAACATCTAATGTATAGAAAAGATATTCTTGATAACTTAGGAATTGCTGAACCAAAAACTTATGATGATGTTCTCGCAGCTGCTGAAAAAATAAAAGCTGCAAATGTTGTGGATTACCCTTTTGGCGGCGCATATAAGTCAGGATGGAACCTAGCTGAAGAATTTGTAAATATGTATTTAGGAAATGGTGGTGAGTTTTTTGGTGAAGGTAACGCGCCAACATTGAACAATGCTGCAGGTGTTAAATCTTTAGAAACTATGAAAAAGTTAACAGCCTATATGGATCCAGAGTACCTTACTTCAGACTCAACATATGCTCAAAAGCAAATGCAACAAGAAAAAATTGCTATGGCTTATTTATGGGCAACTCGTGCTGGTGCAATGGATAATGCAGAAGAAAGTAAGGTTGTTGGAAAAATTGTAATGGCAAGTGCACCAATGGGTGATGTCAGACCTGCCTCAACTTTATGGTGGGACGGAATTGTTATAGCGAAAAATATTTCTGACGTAAAAGCCGAAGCTGCATTTAGAGTAGCAATGGAAGGAATGGACACAGAAATGGTGACTGCCAATAATGAAGACGCGGTTTGGTTAATTACTGGCTATAAACCTGGTGCAAGTGCTGCTGGAGCAGCAGCAACAGCTGAAAATGGGGCAGCACCATATCCTTCTGGAAGCAGAATGGGTGTTATGCACTCTGCTCTTGGTAATGGAATTGCAGACTTTTTAACTGGTGCTAAGGATGCAGCTTCAACATTAGCTGATATCGAAGCTGCCTATACTTCTGCGGCGACAGAAAAAGGCCTTATGTAGGTTTAATTAAAGGGAAGAATAATAATTATTCTTCCCTTTTATTTTATACAGCAATGAAAAAAAAGGACTTTTATTTATTTATAGTGCCATCACTTTTAATGATGTTTTTGTTCATTGCTGTTCCACTCGCAATTGTCTTTCAGCAAAGTTTTTATATTACACAAAATGTTTTTGAAGATGTTGAAGTTGAGACTTGTACTCCAGGTTTCTTAAAACAAATATGTGAAACTGAAATTCAAACTAAACCCAAATTGGATGCCAACGGTAACATAATTAACGTAAGTGTTTTTGTTGGCCTTGAAAATTATAAAAATCTGTTACAAATTGAAAAATTTAAAAAATCTTTATATAGTTTTTCGCTTAGTGAAATAGAAAAAATAAATTTTTGGAAAGCTTTTAGATTTACAGTTACATTTTGCTTAATAACTCTGCCACTTGTAATTTCATTAGGTTTGTTAATTGCAATTACTGTAAATAACTTAACACAATCTTTAAAAGGCCCAGTAATATTTATTTCTCTTTTGCCTTTTATTATAACTCCTATAATTGGTGCTTTGGCTATTAGATGGCTTTTTGTAGGAGAAGGTATTTTAACGTCGTTAATTGAATATCTTTTAGAAAGAGATATTGCTTTATTTGCCAGTGCCTGGACACTTGAATTATTAATGGTTATTTACCGAGTGTGGCATGTAGCGCCATTTGCTTTTATCGTTTTTTACGCAGGCCTTCAGACAGTTAATAAAGAAACACTTGAAAGTGCTGTAATTGACGGGGCAAATAGATTTGAAAGATTACGCTATATTGTTATTCCACATTTAATGCCTCTTATTATTTTTGTTTCACTTATTCATTTAATGGATAGTTATAGGGTTTTTGAGGAGATAGTTGCTTTTTCCTCACAAGCTTATGTAATTTCTTTGCAGTGGTTAACTTATGATTTTTTAACTCCAGACGATACGGGCAATAGATTAATAAATAGGGCATCTACAAGCGCAATGCTTACTATGATTGGAGTTTCAGTAATAATTTTACCATTACTTAAAAGAACTTGGGCAGATTATAGAGAAGGTAATTTATGATTGAAACCAATTCCTTAAAACAGCCCCTATCTTTAAAAATATCATCTTCCATATTTGTAGTTCTGTGGTGTGTAATTGCATCATTTCCAATTCTTTGGATAACAGTAATGAGTGTAAAACTTCCTATTGATGCATTTTCATCGAATCCATTAACAGTAATTTTTGGCCCCCTAACGTCAAATGAAAGAAATTATCTTTCTTTTCAAGATTTATTATTCTGTACTTTTGTTTTAACTATATTTATTAAATTTAAAGCGAAGATCTATAATTTTTATAATAAATTTATAAATTTTAATGATATTTTAAACATTATTTTCTTTTATATTTTTACTATAATTTTATTTTATTTGGCTTTTAAAAGTTTCAACTATTTTATTCCAGTATTAGATGTTTTAGATTTTAAGTCACTTGGTTACACATTTGAACATTACCAAACTGTATGGGTGGAACGAGGATTTTCAATCTATTTTAAAAATTCTGTTATAGTTACATTTGGAGTTGTAATTGTTTCACTAACTTTTGGAACATTAGCTGGATTTGCTTTAGCTAGATCAAACTCTTCTATAGCTTTTTGGATATTAGTTATTGCATTAATATTTAGGGCATTGCCTCATTCAATACTTGTGGCTGGTTACCTTCCCTTCTTCATGAATTCATCAGAAATTCTAAGACCTATTTTAGGTGATTTAGCTCCTACCCTTTTTGGGAAACCAATGGCCGTAATTGCTGTTCTTGTTGCAATCAACCAACCTTTTACAATTTGGTTGATGCGTTCGTTTTTTCAAAATATTCCTTCTGAACTTGATGAGGCAGCCAGAATTGATGGATGCTCACATTTTCAGGCATTTTTGAAAATTATAATGCCAATTATGTGGCCAGGAGTAATAACCACGGGACTATTTAGTTTTATGCTAGGTTACAATGATTATCTTGTAACATCTCTACTTTTAGATGCACAAAACCAAACAATGGTTCCTGCCATTAGTGGTCTTTTTAATAGAGATACTTCAACAACAGACCAAATAGTTGCAGTTGCAGCAGCTGTATCAATTACTGCCCCTTTATTTTTATTAGTACTATTTTTTCAAAAGCAAATAGTAAGCGGCCTAACAGCTGGCGCTGTAAAAGGCTAGAAAGGAAAAAAATGAAGGGTTCAAGACCAAAACAAAGTGAACTAACTAAAGGAAATGATTTAAGCAAAACTGAAGAAACAAGAGCAGTTCTTGAAAATATGGTTGATGGTCTTAATGACCACAGAATCGAAGATATTGGGGAGTTCTTTTCTGATAACTTTAGATGGATGGGCAATTTTGGATGTGGAACCAAAAAAGGTTTACGAGAGTTTCAAAAAAATTGGCAAGAACCTTTTCAATCAGCCTTTTCTGACAAAGTTTGCATTGACGAAGCTCGTTTGTTTATGGGCGAATGGGCTGCAGCTTTTGGAAGGCAGGAAGCCATTCATTCTGGTGAGTTTATGGGAATTAAACCTACTGGGAAGAAAGTTGAAATTAGATATATGGATTTTTGGAAAGTTTCGAAAGGTAAAATTCAAGATAATTGGGTTATGGTGGATTTTCCATCAGTAATGAAACAACTAGGTGTCGATATATTTAATGGAATGGGTTGGGAAAAATTTGACAAAGATAATGATGAAGTAGGTGAAAAAAAAGATGATTGAGTATTTGAAAAAGAGCAAACCTGAAATAGAGAAAATTGAGGACGACAAAAAAGTTCGAATTTCTGTTGAAGAAATTTTATCAAACATTAAAAAAAATGGAGATAGGGCAATTAGATCTTATTCTGAAAAATTTGATGATTACTCCCCAAAGACATTTAGGTTATCTGATAATGAAATTAAGGAATGTATTAGCCAAGTTTCACCAAAAGATTTAGATGATATTAAATTTGCACAAGAACAAATTAGAAATTTTGCTGAAATTCAAAAAGAGACCATGAAAGATGTTGAAGTCGAAACTTTGCCTGGAGTAATACTCGGGCATAAGAATATTCCAGTTGAATCTGTTGGATGTTATGTCCCAGGCGGGAAATTTCCAATGATAGCATCAGCTCACATGTCAGTTATAACAGCGAGTGTTGCGGGTGTGGAAAGAATTATAGCATCAGCCCCTCCTCAAAATGGAACTCCACATCCTGCTATTGTAACTGCAATGCACTTAGGTGGCGCTAATGAAATTTATTGTTTGGGTGGAATCCAAGCTGTAGGAGCAATGGCATTAGGTTCTGAAACAATCAATCCTGCACATATGCTTGTTGGTCCTGGCAATGCTTTTGTAGCAGAAGCTAAAAGACAGCTTTTTGGTAGTGTTGGTATAGACTTATTTGCAGGTCCTACTGAGACCATGGTGATCGCTGACGAGACCGTAGATGCAGAATTATGTGCAACTGATTTATTAGGGCAAGCAGAA
>CABYVI010000039.1 GCA_902522415.1 uncultured SAR116 cluster alpha proteobacterium
GATCTCCAATTTTAGCAATTTTATAGGAACTTACTTTTTTAGTTATTTTTTCTGCATCCTCTGATGTTTTACTATAAAAAATAGCCTTGGGTTGAACAGAAGTTATTTTGCCATCAATAAATGATTCAAAGCTCTCAATTTTTAAACTTCTTGGATCCTCATATAACCATTGAAAAGAAATATGATTTAGGCTTAGAGCATGAGATGCTAAATTTAATCCACAAAAAGAGTTGAGTCTCAATCTTCCTCCAATTCTTGGTTCAGGAATAGCCCAAATGCCAAAATTAATTTTAAACTCTTTCGCAATATTTACTGTCATTGATGCATCAGTAAAAGTAACTTGGATTATAAGAATAAAATCTAAATGTTTATTTTTTAGTTTTGTTATTTCTTGATACGTTTCTTCACTCTCTAAAAGAAGATTACCAGTTCCTAAAACTTTGTGAGATGAATTTTCCAAAAAATTGATGCACTCTGCTAATTTTTGATTAGCAAATTCAATGTCAAAAGTACCGCGGCCAAGTGCTAAAATACCTATATTCATTTTATTTCATTATATTGAAGGCGAAATTCATAATTACTATAAGGAAATTTACTTCCATCTTTGCCATAACACTCATGGTTGTTCCATGCTAAGGCGCTTTTATCAGCAATTTCACCTATTTCGAATAGAAAATCTTTTGCACTACTCTCGAGTTGGGTTTGAATTTTATCCCAATTTGGATAATGCTTAAAAGCATCTAGCCAAATAGCCCTTCCAGCGAGGAACCCAGAGCACCCAGCTTTGAATGCTAATTTTAAAACTTTTTTAAATTCTTCTTTTCCTGCTCCTGCCGAAAGCATGACCCACGGTCTTCCGGCAATATCACCCATTTCTTTAAATGCATTAAGGTCACTGTCAGTTATCTTATTAACATTGACTGGACTCTCTAATTTGAATACATCAACGCCATATTTATTATTTGAGAATTCTCTAACAGATTCTAATACGTGGTCAGTTTTTTTATTTTGCATTTCAATATATTCTTTAGTCTGATGAAGGTCTTTTGAAAGAGGATAAACTAATAATTCGAATAGAAATAAAATATCGTATTTCGCGCATTCATCGCCAATTTTTTGAACATATTGTTGTTGTGCTTCTAAAACTTTTTTTTCAGCATCTGGTCTATACCAGGCTAAAACCTTTACAGCGTCAGCTCCCATTCTTTTAATCTTCGATACAGACCAATTATCTATATTTTGAGATATTCTACCTTCATTTGTATCTAGAAAAATAGAATCTTCCAATGTAACTACTAAACCTTTTTTGGGGTTAAATATATTCATTGATTGAGGAATTGCAAAATGAGGATCTAGAAGCAGAGCAGAGCTATATTCTTGAAGGTTTTTAACAAGCATTTTTTTAAATTTAGCAACTTCATCCCAAGGTGCCTCGTTTGCATTTAAGTGTTTAGCAATGGGATTTTTAATCGGTGGCCTCTGATCTGTAGCTGTCATTTTAAACACACCATTTTGATCAGCCAGTCTTTTCATTCCCAATAATTTTCCAGGGCTAAGTTGCATTATTTAATTTCTCCTTTTAAAAACCTATTTACATCTATCCTGTTTGGAAACCCTAATCTACCACCAAAGCTTTTACATTTAAGCGTTGCAGCAGAGTTGGCAAATTTCACAGCATCAACTTCATTATTTCCTTCAGCAAGGCTTAAAGTAAATGCTCCATGCCAAACATCTCCTGCACCTAAAGTATCTTTTACATCCACTTTATTAACTGGTATATTTACTAATTTAGATCCCTCTAAAAAAAATACACCATTTTCACCATCTGTAACACAAACCCATCCAGATGTATGTTCTTTTACCTTTTTTAAAGCATCTGAGATATTATTTAGTTTTGTAAATGTTTTAAGGCCATGCATTGAAAATGCTGAATGTGAAGCTATTGCAATAGCATCTAAGCTTACAGTTTCTTCAGCATCTAAAACTCCCGGACATTTATTATCCCTAGCAACTTTAAGCGTTTTCAAAGCTCCTTCATTCCATCTTGTATCTGCCAAATAAGCATCATGCTTTTCTATTTCATTTATCCAAGAGGCCTCTGTTGGAAGAGTGAGGTCCCTATAATTCATTACCTGCCTTTCCCCATCATTATTAATGTAAACAGATGAAAAGGAGGATTTATGGCCATTAAACATTCTTGTATAATCAACATTTACATCTTCATCTATAAGACCATTTTTAATTATTTTTCCTATTTCATCTTTTCCAAGCCGTGACACAAGTGTCGAGGAGCCTGCTAATCTTGAAATAGCAACTGCAGCATTAGCAGCTATTCCTCCACCAGAAATAGAAGCGTCGTTAGCTCTATATTTTTCGTATAATTTGGGGATTTCATCTATTTGGAAAATAAAATCAATAACTGAAACACCAGTGACCAAGACTTTTTTCATATTAATCTACAGATAACCCACTAGGTACATTTTCTGGTCTTCCAATGGGTCTATTGTTACCATTTCTATCAGTAAGTGCATTTAAAAATTCTATGATTTTATCTATTTCCAAGTCTGTTAATTCAACTTTTTCTATATCAATTCTGGATAGTAATCTTTTTTGCTCTCTTTTATCCTTAAAAACAACAAAATCTATTGCTTCAAGCCATTTAGCTGGAGTTAGATTTGCTTTATCTGGTGTCCAACTTTCATGCATTTTTTTTGGATTTAAATGATGCTTAATAATACCTTTTAAAGTTGGGTAAGCACCATTATGTCCATATGGTGCTGTAAGGGAAATATTTCTTAAAGATGGAGTTTTGAACTTATACATATCGTTAATGTCATCACTCTCACCCATTCTCCCGACATCCCTTGTATAGGGATCAAATCTTCTTGTTCTTCCAGGTCCAAATTGTGGTAGAGCTATGGAATAAAATTTTTGGTCAGTAAATAAAGATCCAGAATGGCAAGATGAACAATTAGCTTTACCATAGAATAACTCCATCCCTTCTATTTGCTTCTTTGAAAGAGCATTTTCATTTCCATTAAGATAATCATCAAATGGTGTATCGTAAGAAGCCCACTCGGAAACCACAAAAGCTGCTATTGCATTTACAATATGTGAAATTTTTATATCTCTAAAATCATTAATATCATCATAAGCATATTTGAAAAGTTCAACATATTTTTGGTTGGATCTAATTCTATTTGTTATAGCAGGCCATGCAGTATCAATTTTTCTATGCGAAAGACCTATAATTTCATTTTCTCCAAAGTTGCCAGCCATTTCAAATTGTTTTGTCATTGGAAAAAGTGCTTGAACAGCGAGAATATTATCTAGATCCTCTGGAAGCCACTCTTCTGCTGGTGTATTAAATTTATTCCCATAAATATTTGATATGCTTATACTTCCGTCATGAAGCAAGGTACTAACTTCTTTGGCACCAAGGTTCCAAAGACTAGATGAATTCCTTGGAACTCTTTTTTTAATTCTATTAATACCTACGCCTGGATTTCTTTCTGGACCTACCCCATTACCTCCTTCACCTATTCCAAGAGATAAACCGTCAGAGCTTCCAAAATCATGGTGATGGCAAGTTCCACAGGAAATATTTTGGTTGCCAGAAAGTATTTTATCATAAAATAATAGACTTCCTAACTTTGCTTTTTTAGGATCAGAATAATGGAAGTCACTCTTTTTAAGAGGTTCCGGTAATTCTATTGAATAAGATTTATTTATGGTAAAAAAAACAATTAAAATAGCGGTAAATGGGAGGATATGCTGAAAAAAACTATCAAATATTTTTTTATAGTATTTTGTTTTATTCCAAGCATTGTATTTGGTGAAATTGAGAATGCCAGAGACTTGATGGAAGAGGGTAAGTTTCAAGAAGCTATGCAGGAATTGCTGCCAGCTGCTAGATCTGGAAATGCTGAAGCAGAGGAGCTTATTGGCATTATGTATGCTATGGGTCTTGGTGTTGAAAGAGACGATATCAGAGCATTCGAATGGTACTTGAGGTCTTCCTTGAAAGGACATCCCGGAGCTCAATCTGGAATAGGTTGGTACTACGAAATTGGAAGAGGACTGCCAGCCCCAGATCTTATTAGGGCTTACACTTGGTATGTACTTTCCGCAATTGGTGGGGACCCAGACGCTGCTATTTCTCAAGAAGAGGTTATTAAAAAGATGACACCTGAAGAAATTGAAAAAGCACATATTCTAATTGACGATTATAAGGCCTGGATTTATCCATTCCAATGAAAAAGGGGCAAAGATTAATTTGCCCCTTTTGGTTTCAATTTAAATCTTTACTATATGCATCAGACATTGCTGCTTCTGCATCTGCAACCGCTGAAGTAAGTGCATTAAATACTTCTGGTCCACCTTTAACATTAGATTTGAACCAATCGTATACAGGTGAGGCAGCTTCTTTAAACATTGCCTTTTGTGCTGGTGAAGGAACATAAAGATTCCCACCTCCTGCAACAAAATCTTCATATGCTTGAATTGATTTTCTTTTAGGCGAAGCAAATGTGGCTTGTTGTAATGCATAGAATCCATCAGTTATAACTCTTTGGAGTTCTTTAGGCATTGACTGATACTTTGCGTTATTCATCCACCATAACGCACCCATATAAGCATGACCGTCAAGAGTTACATATTGAAGCCCAGCATCTGGAAATTTCATATTCATGATATCTGTTATTCCATTTTTTGATCCTTCAACAACTCCAGTTTGAAATGAAGTAAATAACTCAGGCCATGGAATAGGAGTAGGTGAGGCACCTAAGGCTTTAACTAAAACTTGAGGTAAATCAGCGACTACTGTTCTAATTTTAAGACCTTTCATATCTGAAGGTTCTGCAATCTGCCTTTTAGTGTTTGCAAAATTTCTCCATCCACCAGTATTTCCAATTGTCATTAATCTAATAGTATCTCCAGAATCTTTTAATGCCATTGATCTCACAGTTCTGACAAAATCACTTTGCATTACATCTTCTGCAATTCTGTCATCAGCCATTAAATAAGGTAAATCAAGAACCTGAACATATGGGAATACACCAGCTGCACCTCCTGAAGTAGAGATATAAATATCTATACTGCCATCTGATACACCTTGAAGACATTCTGCACCTTTAGAACATAATTGAGTGCCAACAAAAAGTTCAACTGATATTGCACCATTTGATGCTGATTCAACATAGTTTTTGAATACAATCGATCCATCATAGTCTTCATCTTGGTCATTAGAATTCATAGTCATTCTTAAATTATAATCTGCAGCCATTGCAGAAACTGAAAGACCAACTACTCCAGTCAAGATCAAAAATGATTTTAATATTTTATTTAGAAACAAAAGTTCCTCCCTTTGTAAGTTGAAAGTTTTAATAAGTTTTTTGATAACAGCTTATTTAGCGAAGCCTGTCAACAACGGAATCGTCATTGATAATGATGGGAAATAAGTAATTAAAAAAATCACTATTATTTCAACAGCTAGGAAGGGTAAAATGGCTTTAGCTATTGTTTCAACTTTTTCTCCAGAAACAGAAGAGGCGACAAATAAAACTAGTCCCATTGGAGGTGTAGCTAGTCCAACAGTCAAATTCACCGACATAATTATTGCAAAGTGAACTGGGTGGACTCCTAAATCTGTAAATACAGGTCCTAAAATTGGACCTAAAATAATAATTGCCGGCCCAGCATCAAGAAACATTCCGACTACAAATAATAAAATATTTATTAAAAATAGAAGTATATAAGGATTATCACTCAGTGATAAAACAAAATCAGCCAAATACTCAGGCGCATGGGATAAACTAACAACCGTTTTAAAAGCCATTGCTGCACCGACTAATAATAATACTACAGATGAAACTAAAGCTGCCTTTTGAAAAACTTTAGGTATATCTCTAACTTCTAAAGTTTTTAAAACAAATAAACCTATAAATAGAGCATATGCAGCAGCTACAGCAGACGCTTCTGTTGGAGTAAAAATACCCCCAAGGATGCCTCCCAAAATGATTACTGGTGTCATCAAAGGGAAAAAAGCTTTTAAGGATGCTTTACTTCTATCTCCCCAGCTATATTTCTCAGTTGCAGGTGGAAAATTATATCTATTTGCCATCAATCTTACTACAACCATCAAACTTACGCCAACCAAAATACCTGGAACTACACCAGCTAAAAATAGTGCTGCTACACTTTCACCCATCACATAAGCATAAATAATCATAATACCTGATGGAGGAATTATTGGTCCAATAACAGAACTAGCCGCGGTAATGGCAGCTGCGAATCTTTTTGAATATCCTTGTTTTTCCATTGCAGGAATTAACATTGAACCAATTGCTGATGTGTCCGCTACAGCTGAACCTGATAGACCTGCAAAAAGAATTGATGAAAGGATATTTACATGCGCTAATCCACCTCTTAAGTGTCCCATCATTGCTTGGCTAAATTCTACTAATCTAAGAGTTATGCCACCTCTATTCATTAATTCCCCAGCTAACATAAAAAATGGGATAGCCATTAGTGGAAAACTATCAATACCATTATAAATATTTCTATATAGCATGGCGGCATCTCTGGCTTGTCCATTAAACCACAACAATATTCCTGGTGCAGCTAGAAGACTAAAAAAAACTGGAAGCCCAATTAAAAGAAAAATTAAAAAGAGAGGTAAGAACCATACTAACATTTTTAAGCCTCTAGATTTTCTTTATCAATATCATTGGGGATTTTGATATTA
>CABYVI010000040.1 GCA_902522415.1 uncultured SAR116 cluster alpha proteobacterium
GTTAGTCGATTAAATTCTTCATATTTAAATAAATTGTTCCCAAATACTGATATTTTAATGAAGTTAGAATTATTTCAGCATACTGGAACTTTCAAAGCTAGAGGTGCTTTATCTGTTGCTAATAGTATTGAGAAAGAAAAAAGAATATATGGTATTACAGCCGCAAGTGCTGGGAATCATGCAATAGCAGCTTCATGGGCCGCTAAAAAATTAGGTATGTCTGCTAAAGTAGTAATGCGTTCTACTGCAAATTCATACCGTGTCTCTCAAGCCAAAATTCATAATGCTGAAATTATAATTGTTGATGAGCTGGATGAGTTATTTAACACTGCAAATAGATTAGTTGAACAGGAATTTAGAACATTTATTCATCCATTTGAGGGGATTAATACAACGTTAGGCACATCAGGAGTAGGATTAGAGTTTATTGAAGCTATCCCAAATCTAGATGCAGTTATTGTTTCAATTGGTGGTGGTGGATTAATAAGCGGAGTTGCTTCATCAATAAAACTTATTAATCCAAATTGTAGAGTTATTGGTGTTGAGCCAATAGGAGCAGATACTATGAACAAAAGTTTCATTGAAGGAAATACTATTAAAAATATTAAAATAAATTCAATTGTGGATAGTCTGTCACCTCCAATGACATTGCCTTTTAGTTTTTCAGTTTGCAAAAAGTTTATTGACGAGATAGTGACCGTAAGTGATGAAGAGATTTTTGCTTCTATGGTAATTTTGCAGGAAGAATCTAAACTTGCTGTTGAACCTGCTGCTGCTGCTACTCTTTCAGCTCTAATAGGGCCATTAAGAAATAGTTTAAATAATATGAATATTGGGCTTTTAATGTGTGGTGCAAATATTGACTCTAAATCATTTACAGGGCTACTTGAAAAAGGTAAAAAATATATAAATGAAAATAAATCAATTTTTTAACTTTGATTCTTTAATAAATCCTTGATGTTGATGTGGCATCGTATTGCATTGCCCTGATTTGATATTTGCCAAGGAGGGGTTTCTTTAAAGCACTTTTCACCTATAACTCTTGGGCACCTCCCTTGAAAACTACAACCATTTTCAGGGGGCTTTTCTTCAACAATATCTTCTGCCGCTAGTTTAGGCTTTAAATCAGGATCTGGTTCTAAAACTGCTCCAAGTAATACTTCTGTATACGGATGTGAAGGATACTTATAAACCTCAGAAGATGGTCCTATTTCACAAAGTCTTCCTTGATATAATACAGCAACCCTATCACTAATTGCTCTAACAACAGCAAGATCGTGAGATACAAAAATATATGTTGTACCTAACTCATTTTTCAAATCTTGCAGAAGTTTTAATACAGCTGCTTGAACTGACACGTCTAATGCTGAAGTTACCTCATCGCACAAAATTAAATCCGGTTTTGCTGCAAAAGCTCTTGCAACTGCTATTCTTTGTTTTTCACCGCCAGAAAGTTGTCTAGGATATCGATATAAATATTTTTCACTTAACCTAACTTTTTTAAGCAGATCAATTATATTTTTTTTTAGCTCTTTTCCATTTAACCCAAAATATAGTTTCAAGGGTTGTGACAAAATTTCTTCAACATTATGTGATGGGTTGAGAGACTCATCAGGATTCTGAAAGATCAATTGAATACCTCTTAATTGAGAATTTGTTCTGTTCCTAACATCTGGTGATAGATTTATGTCTTCTTTAAAGTTAATCTGTCCTTCTTTTATGCTTAAAAGTCCTGCTATTGATTTTAATATGGTTGATTTTCCACTTCCAGATTCACCTACAAGTGCAATGGTTTCACCTTTTTTTATATCAATATCTATATCTTTGACTGTAATATTTTTATCTGAAAATCTATTTAGTATTTGATCTAGGATGCTCTGCCTTGCATAGGTTATTGAAATATTATCAAGATTAAGAACTCGCTTCTCATTCGAATTTTGGGGTAAAATTAAATCTACATTTTTATTTAATTCTTTTTCTTCTAATTTGTCATGCCTAAAACACCTTACTTTTGTTTGACTATTAGAAAGAGATTTTAATTCTGGTTTGGATGAATTACATTTGTTGATAGCAAGTTCACACCTTTCATAAAAACTACACCCTTTAGAATTTTCGTCAGGCTGTGGAGGGGTTCCAGGCATGGCAGCCGGCAGTCCTGGTAAAGAAAGTTTTGGAATTGAATTTAAAAGTCCATGTGCATAAGGGTGTAATGGTGACCTTAAGACTTGTCTAACATCTCCATCTAAAACTATCTCACCTGCATACATCACTATTACTCTGTGACTTACTTGAGCAATTGCACCTAAATCGTGGCTAACATAAACCATTGATGTTTTTGTATCTTTAGCTATTTCATTAAGTAATTCCAATACGTGTGCTTGAGTTGTTACATCCAATCCAGTAGTTGGTTCATCTAATAAAAGTAAATCCGGGTTTCCTGCTAAAGCCATAGCTATAGCAACTCTTTGTTGTTGGCCACCTGATAATTCATGTGGATATCTTTGCGCCATGATACTAGGGGAAGGAAGTCTGACCTTATTAAGTAATTCTGTAATTTTAATGCTTCTTTCATTTGCGTCAAATTTTGTATGAAGTTTTAAAGTTTCCTCTACCTGATAACCAATCTTCAAATTTGGTGTAAGTGACTGTCCAGCATTCTGAGGTATCATTGCTATTTGTTTGCCTCTTATTTTTTCAAGCTCTCGGTCACTTAAATCTAATAAATTTTTTGATTTATAAATACATTCCCCAGAAATGGGATATAATCCTTGTTTTGAAAAGCCCATCATAGCTAGAGCAAGTGTACTCTTTCCAGAACCTGATTCTCCAACAATACCAACAGTTTCACCACGATTAATAGATGTTGATATATTCTTAAGGATGGCAATTTCTCTTCCGTCTTGGCTTTTAAAACCAATAGATAAATTTTTAATACTTTGAATTATTTCTCTCATTAAACAGGAGCTTTTTGTGTGCGATCTATACCTAATGCTTTAGCAAAAGCATCAGCAGAAAGATTTATACCTATTATGAGAGAGCTTAGTGCAACAATTGGTGCTATTACGGACCAATATGCAAAAGACATTAACCCTCTTCCTTCAGATATCATTAATCCCCAATCAGGAGTTGGTGGACTTACTCCAAATCCAAGAAATGACAGTGAGCTAAAAGCAAGGAGCATCCATGACCATCTCATTGCACCTTCAACCATAATAGCATCTCTTACATTTGGTAAAAGCTCATTCCATATAATAGAAAAGTTTCCATGACCTCTTGCTTTAGCTGCCATAATAAAATCTCTAGCGATTACATCATGAGTTGCAGCTCTTGCGACTCTTACAATCCCTTTTCCATAAAAAAAACCAAGCGCTGGAATAAGCACTTGAGTTGAAGTACCTAAAATAACAACAATTAATAACATAGCTAAAATCCAAGGGATTGCTAAAAATGCATCAATAATACGCATAACTATGTCATCAATTTTTCCTCCAACAAGACCGCAAAATATACCAACAAATCCACCCCATGCTATAGCTATGATTGTTCCAAAAAAAGTTACAAATAAAGCAATTCTTCCTCCCATTAATGTCCTTGTAAAAACATCTCTTCCAAGTTGATCGGTTCCAAAGAAAAATGTTTCATTTGGTGGTTTTAGCATTATTAAAGAATTAATTTCTTTATAATCATAAGGGACGATAAGAGGGCTGATAATAGCGATTATTATGTGCAAAATAACTATTGAAAAACCAATCATTCCTGATGGTCTGGAAAAAATTGCTATCAAGACCTCAGAAACTCTATCAAAAGTTGATATTTGTTTTTCTTCAATAGTTTCTAATTCTGTATTTTTCATTTTCTTATTTGAAGCGTTCTCAGTCTTGGATTAACTAATAATGTTAATAGGTCAGCAGTTAAGTTGACGCCTACATAAATTAAGGCAAGTATTAAAGCCAATGCTTGTACTACTGGTAAGTCTCTATCTGAAATTGATTCAATTACAAGTCTTCCAAGACCAGGGTAATTAAATACAACTTCTGTAACAACAACTCCACCAAGTAACCATGCAATAGTAAGTGCAATAATATTTATTGCAGGTAAAAGTCCATTAGGCAAAACATGTACAAAAACCATTTTCCAATATGGCACACCCTTTAATTTTGCCATTTGAACATAATCACTAGACAAAACCTGGATTATGTTCGATCTAACCATTCTTAACATATGAGCTGTCATAACCATTGAAATTGCAATAACTGGTAATATTATATTTGGCAGTAACTCTAAAATTGTTGTATTAGAAGAAACAATTACAATCCCTGGGAGCCAATTAAGCCATATTGCAACAACTAAAATCAATATAGTGGCACTTATAAACTCAGGTATAGTCATTGAAAATATTGCAATGGTAGAAATAAATATATCTGGTAATTTATCTCTCCAAAGAGCTGTAATTATTCCTAAAATAATTGCTAAAGGTATTCCAATTATTATTGCAGTAAATGCTAAAACAAGTGAGTTTCTTATTCGGACACTTATAATTTCACTTATTGGTTTCTGCCCACTTAAAGAAAAACCTAAATCACCATTCAGAGCATTATAACTCCATGTTAAATATCGCTCTATTGCTGGGACGTTCAATCCAAGTTTCTCTCTACAAATTTCTAAAAGCTCACCTTTGGCTTCTCTTTCAAGAAATGAAGTACAAGCATCGCCAGGTAAAACTTCAACCCCTGTAAAAATTATCACGGATACAAGAATAATAGTTATTAAACCTAAACCCAATCTTTTTAAAATCAGAAGGAACATATTTAATAAATAATTAAATTTTTAAATTATAAAAGACATAGACCGCATTTGCGGTCTATGTAGTAGATATATATTAGTCAACAGTAATTTTATGCCATCTAACTGACCAGTTTTCTACTTCATCAAGATTATTTACCCTTGAAGTTGTAACAATCAGTTTGCTAACTGTATAAGGAATAAGAGTACCGCTACTTTCCCAAAGCATATTTTGTGCGCTTTGATAAATGGCCTTTCTTTTCTCAAAATCTAATTCTTTTCTTGCAGATTCAAGTATTGCATCAAATTTTGCATCTTTAAAATATGACTCATTCCATTTAGCACCACTATGATAGATTTCATTTAAAGCCTGATCAGCTGGTCTTTGGTTCCATCTTGTCATAGCAACATCTTTTTTCATCCAAACATCACTCCAATATCCATCTGAAGGTGATACTTTAATGTTAACTTTGATGCCTGCAGCTGCTACCTGTTGTTGAACAACTTCAGCAATAGGTGTCCAAGTTGGTTCCAAGCTACTTGGGTGAACAGTAAATTCTATACCATTAGGAAATCCAGCATCGGCGAGTAACTTTTTTGCTCCTGCTATATCTTGTGGACAACTTATATCTGCTCTGTATTGATCAGTTTTCATAACTGGATGATCACAAGTTATTTCTGCAGCACCACCGGTAACTAAATCAGCTAAGGCTTGTCTGTCAACAGCCATTCTTACAGCTTTTCTAACTCTAGCATCAGTAAATGGCTCAACATCAGTTCTCATAACCATACCTCTCCAGTTTCCTGTTGGTATGACATGATGTTTGAATTTTGGATTACCATCAAAGATAGGCTTTTGCTTATAATCTATAACCCTTAGCATATCAATTTGTCCCGATAATAGAGCTTGTACTCGAGCTTGTGAGTCAGAAATAGCTATTATGTGAATTTCTGAAAGACCAGGAGCACCTTCCCAATAATTTGGGTTTGCTTTTAAAATAGTTGTTCCTTCAGCATCAAATTTATCAACCATAAAAGGACCAGTTCCAACGCCAGTTTGAGCAATAGTAGTCTCAGACTCGGATGGTAACATTCTCAATCTATAATCAGTAAGGTTTAATGGAAGATCAGCAAAAGATGTGTTGAGTTTCATTTTAACAGTGTGAGAATCTACAACTTCAACAGATTCAATCATGCTTATGCCTTTAGCAGCTGGTGACTTATTAGCGCCAACCCTCATTATTGAAAATTTTACATCTTCTGCATCAAAATCTGAACCATCGTGGAACTTAACACCTTTCCTTAAATTAAAAGTCCATTCTGAAGCATCTGCGTTTGCAGACCAAGATGTTGCGAGTGATGGTGATGGTACACCATTTAAATCATTTCTCACTAATCTATTCATTGTTTTTTCAATT
>CABYVI010000041.1 GCA_902522415.1 uncultured SAR116 cluster alpha proteobacterium
AAGAAATGTTTTTGTAAGAGGCAGTAATGTTTGAACTTTTTAAAACTACCGTTAATAAATTTAAAAATAATGAAGAAAATATTCAGAATGATGAAGTAAAAGCACTGAATTCAATTGTTGCACTATTAGTAGAGGCAGCTTCAATTGATGGAGAAATTGGAAATGATGAAAAAAATCAAATAGAAAATATTCTCATAGAAAGACTGAATTTAGATAAAATAGAGGCTGAAAAAATTCTTGAACAAACAATATCTGAGTCAGAAAACCAAATTGAAATTTGGTCCAAAACAAATGATATAAGAAAAGAATCAGATTATGAAGAAAGATTAAATATTCTTGAATTAATGTGGGAAATAGTTTTAGTTGATGACGTCCTTGATGTTTTTGAAGCACAACTAATGAGAAGAGTTTCAGGGTTGTTATATATTACAGATTTCGATTCTGGAAATTGTAAAAAAAGAGCAATAGAGAAACTTAAAAATAATTGATCCAGAAATAAAAATTTAAATGACATACATAGTTAATGATAAATGTATAAATTGTAAACATACTGATTGTGTCGAAGTTTGTCCTGTCGACTGTTTTTATGAAGGCGAGAATATGCTCGTAATTCACCCTGATGAATGCATTGATTGTGGTGTATGTGAACCAGAATGTCCACCTGAAGCAATTTTACCCGATTCTGAAGAAGGTGCTGAAGAATGGGTTGAATTTAACAGAAAATACTCTGAAATTTGGCCTAACATTACTCAGATGAAAGATTCGATGGTAGACGCTGAAAAATTTGCCAATGAGGAAAATAAACTTGATTTATACTTTAGTGAAAAAGCTGGAGAAGGTGATTAAAAAAATTACTGACAAACCCTATATTATTTGCTATAATGCCCACTTCAAAAAATATATATCAAAGAATAGTTAAAATTATGGATACAAAAATAGATAATGAAGAATTAAATACTAACTATGAAACTGGGGATTTTGTTGTATATCCTGCGCATGGTGTTGGACAGGTGCTTGGAATCGAGAACACTGAAATTGGTGGAAATCTTTTAGAGCTTGTAAAGGTTAGATTTGATAGTGATAGAATGACTCTCAGAATACCAGTAAATAAAGCTGCCTCTTCAGGCTTAAGAAAGTTGTCTTCAAAAAAGCAAATGGAAGCTGCTTTAGTTACTCTCAAAGGCAAAGCAAAAGTAAAAAAAGTTATGTGGTCAAGAAGAGCTCAAGAGTACGAAACCAAGATAAATTCAGGTAACTTAATATGGGTTGCTGAAGTAGTAAGAGACCTACACCGAGGTGAAAGCCAATCTGAGCAGTCCTATTCAGAAAGACAAATGTACCAAGCCGCACTCGAAAGGTTAGCTGGTGAATTTGCCGCAATTGAGGATATTGATAAAGATAGCGCTGCAACAAAATTAGAGGGCATGATGACTGCTGCTTAAGAAAAACCTATTTTATGGTTTAAAAAATAGTATTCAATTTTGGTAGTAAATCGCTTGTATTAATTTTTGCATTTAATATATTAGCTCTTCATTATTTAAATGGAGATCAAAGCTATGACTAATGATATTGTAGATTATGATAAAAAGTTTCTTAATTTTTCGATGAGACAATCACTTCTATCAAAAGAAGAAGAAATTGAATTTATCAAAAATTGGCAACTTCACAGAAATGAAAAGTCTATTAATAAAATAGTCTCCTCACACCTCAGACTTGTAATTTCTCTAGCTAATAAATTTAAAAATTATGGTTTACCAATAAATGAACTGGTTCAAGAAGGTAATGTTGGTTTGATGCAAGCTGTTGATAAATTTGATCTTGAAAGAGATGTAAGATTTTCAACTTACGCATCATGGTGGATAAAAGCTTCTATGCAAACATTTATCCTCAAAAATTGGTCTATAGTCAGGATTGGGACAACGGCTGCTCAAAAATCATTATTCTTCAAATTAAAAACTATTATGACAAAAATTGAAAAAGAAAATAATACATCTTTTAACGACTATCATCAACAAAGGTTAGCAGAGGATATTGGGGTTAAATTTAAAGATATAGAAGAAATGAAAGGCAGACTTTCTGGATCCGACCAATCTTTAAATGCAACATTTTCAGAGAATAGTGAACTTGAAGTGCAGGACTTATTAGTTGATGAAAGAGCTTCTCCTGAACAAAATGCAATTCTTACTAAAGATACAAAAACTATATCAAACTTAATAAACGAAGCTCTGAGTAAACTTCCAGAACGAGAAAAAAAGATTATTGGGGCCAGACAATTAAGCGAAAATACGGTTACATTACAAGAATTAGGTAAAGACCTTGGTATAAGCAAGGAAAGGGTTAGGCAACTCGAAAATCGAGCATTGAATAAATTAAAGTTGAGTTTACAGAAAAAAGTTAATAAAAGTGATTATTTACTAACTTCTTAACCTCTACTTAATGCTTTTTAAAAATACTGCTTTAAAAACAAGATCTCCATCGACAGGATACATTACTACTTTTGACAATAATGAGATTTTCTGGGAGTGTAGAGGTAACGTTACTGGTATTCCTATTGTATTTCTTCACGGTGGGCCTGGCGCCAGAGTAATGCCTTCCCACTATGGTTTTTTTAATGAAAAAGATTTTCTTTCAATATTCTTTGATCAAAGAGGATGCGGTAAATCCAAACCATTTTGTGCTCTAAAAAATAATACTATACAAAATATTGTTGAAGATATGGAAAAAATACGTGAAGAATTGGATATTGATAAATGGATATTATTTGGAGGTTCCTGGGGTAGTACTTTAGCACTTTATTACGGTATTACTTATCCTGAGCGTTGTTTAGGAATGATTTTAAGGGGTATATTTTTAGGAACTAGTAAAGAAATAGACTGGTTTCTAACTGGGATGAGAAAGTTCTATCCTGAAGCAAACAAGTCATTTTTAGAATGTTTAGGTTTTTCGGAAACCGAAAATCCATCATCACAGGATATAATTGAAAGAGCTTCAGATTTAATTTTTGGAGATGATGAAATTGTTAGTCAAAAAACTTCGAATGCTTGGTCCTCATACGAAATGAGTTGCTCGACTATTGATTTTAAACAAAGAGAGATGACAGGTGATGGAGCGGCATCAATGGCAAAAATTGAGCTCCATTACTTTAAAAATAACTGTTTTTTAAAAGATAATGAAATTTTAGAGAATGTTTACAAACTTAAAGATATCCCAACATATATTATACAGGGACGCCATGACGTAATATGCCCTCCAATTACGGCATACGAACTAAAGAATAGAATGCCATCATCCAAATTAATAATGGTCGATGATGCGGGTCACTCAGCATTTGAAATTGGCATTAAAAATTCTTTATTTGAAGCTTTAAATGAAATAAAAAATACTAATTAGATACTTCCAAACTTTTTGCTATTTTTGCAGCTACTTTAGGGTCTAATCGGGGTGGATTCCAGTCTTTACCAGGAGCTGCTTCTAAAAGCTTCTTTGTGTATTCATCTTTTGGTTTGTTGAAAACGTCATCTGCTGTTCCAAATTCCACAATATTACCTTTTTCCATTACAGCAATGTAATCTGACACTTGAGCAGCTACTCTTAAGTCATGAGTAATAAAAATTATAGCCATATTATATGTAGACTGTAGTTCATTTAATAGCAATAGGACTTGTTTTTGTACTGAAAGATCTAAAGCAGAAACACACTCATCAGCTAATACTACATCTGGACCCATAGATAAAGCTCTTGCTATCCCAATCCTTTGCCTTTGACCTCCAGAAAAGTTTTGGGGTTTTCTTTTAAATGCTTGTTCACCCAATCCAACTTGCTGTAATAATTCATAAGCTCTTTCCTTAGCTTTATCTGGTTCAACACCTTGCAGTTCCAATCCCCTTGTTAACATAAAGCCTACAGTTTGACTTGGATTAAGTGAGCCAAATGGATCTTGAAAAATCATCTGTATTTTTTTTCGTGAGGATATTAAATCCCTACCTGATAGAGATAGAAAATCTTCTTCCCTTATCTTTACAGCACCCGAAGTTGGCTCCTCTAGTCTTATAAGAGTTTTTGCCAAAGTAGACTTTCCTGAACCACTTTCACCTACAACCCCAAGTGTTTCACCTTTTCTGAGAACGAAGGACGCATCATTAACTGCATGGACTTGGTTATATCTAGTTTTATATATCTTGTGAAGAGAACTAACTTCAACACTTGGTAAATCAGTTCTAGTTTTATCAGGTGTTCGCGTTGTTTCTAGTAGGGGCATAGCGTCAACAAGCAATTGTGTATAAGGTTCTTTAGGCTTCATTAAAATTTCTGTCTTATTACCTGATTCAACTATTTTACCTTGGCACATGACAATAACTCTGTCAGCAATATCCGCTACTACACCAAAATCATGAGTAATAAAAATAATTGTATTTTTATAAATTTCTTTGAGGTCAGATATTAATCCTAAAATTTCTGCTTGAGTTGTGACATCGAGAGCAGTTGTAGGTTCATCAGCAATTAATATATCTGGATTACATGCTAAAGCCATAGCTATAACAATTCTCTGACATTGCCCTCCTGAAACTTGATGAGCATAACTAGAATAAATTCTCTCAGGATTTGGAAGTTTCATTTGATCAAAAAGTTTTAGTGTCTCATTTTTTCTATCTTCAGCTTTTATTTCAGGGCGATGTAAAGCATAAACTTCATCTACTTGTTTTCCGACTCTAATCGAAGGATTTAGTGCTGCCATGGGTTCTTGGTATATCATTGATATATTAGCACCACGTAATTTATTTAATTCTTTCTGAGAAAGTTGCAATATATCTTGGTTTTTGAAAATTATTTTACCAGATGTCACTGAAAGACTGGTTGGGATATCATTTAAAATAGCACTTGTCATAACCGATTTTCCTGAGCCACTTTCTCCAACAATAAAAAGTATTTCACCTTTGAAAACATCTAGGTTAGCATTCTCAACTGCATATTTTCTATCTGCATTCTTAGGTAACGTTATTGTTAGATCGCTAATTTGTAAAACAGGTTTTTTCAATTAATTTAATCCTTTAATGATTGTTCTCGTAATCCATCTGCAAGTAAATTTAGACCAAGTACAAATGAGGCTAGAGCAAGTGTTGCTGGTAAAACGATTGTAGGCACTAACCTTATATAGCTTCTAGTTTGATTAATCATTGATCCCCAGTCAGGGCTTTCAGGTTCCATTCCAAGTCCAAAAAAACCTAACGTACCAAGGAGAATTGTTACATACCCAATTCTAAGACAGCTATCAACAATAAGTGGACCTCTAGCGTTAGGTAAAATTTCCCAAATCATTACAAAAAATGGTCCTTCACCCCTTGTAATTGCGGCTGCAACATAATCCCTTGTTTTTATATCCATAGTTAAACCTCTAACAATTCTAAAAACTCCTGGTGAGGTCGTAAAAACAACAGCTGCAAAAATATTTAGTTCATTTGGGTCAATTGAGACCAATCCTAAGGGATCAGCATTAAATACTAATCCTGAGTATAACCATGCACCTAGTACAATAATGATAAATGTTGATATAATTAAAATATTTAATCTTTCAGAATATCTGGAATAAATAACCATTAAAGCAAATAAAATTGGGAATATAAAAAAGATACCTGCCATTATATTTGGAAGTATTGTTTCTCTTATTCCTGGGGCAACAAGCAAATAAAATAGTAATATAACTGGGAAAGCTAATACAAGATTTGCCAGGAAAGAAAGAACTGTATCGTATCTACCGCCTATATATCCTGCAGGAAGGCCAAGAGAAATACCTACAACATAAGCTACAATTGTTGCAGCTGGAGCAATAAGTAAAACAATCTGACTTCCATAAATCATTCTACTAAATAAATCTCTACCTAGTGTGTCTGTTCCAAATATATATGGTAAATCTACTTTTGTGTTGATTGTTCCTGGAGGTTTTCTTCTGTACATACCAGATTGTTCGTAAGCATCGAACATGGCAACCCAATCAGCTAAAATAGCTCCAAAAATCCAGAAAAGAACAATAAAAAGTCCAATCAAACCGATTGGGCTATCACATAATCTACCCAATAATCCTAATCTTTTTTTCCAATAGAATAATCCAAAATAGAAAATAGCTAGGCATATCCAAACTGGAATAAACCTATTAAAAAAAATAGTCCAAATTTCA
>CABYVI010000042.1 GCA_902522415.1 uncultured SAR116 cluster alpha proteobacterium
GATGAAAACTTTTTCCAGACATAAACTCAATTTTTTTGAGAGAATTACAGATCCAATGCGATTTGGCAAGGGTAGCGTGCCTCCTGAAAAATTATTTAGTTTTATTGTCCACTTTGCAAAACAAATTAAATTTACAATATTTTTATTATTTGTTCTCCAGTTGCTTACTGTAATAATAGACCTCTCATTACCTTTGGTTTTCGGATTAATAATAAATAAAATTTTAGAAACTGAAAATATATCTTTAATGATAAAAGATAATCTTTTCTTTATGATTTCTTATGCCTGTTTATTTCTTTTCTTGAGGCCTCTTGTACAAATACTTACAGCCGCAATTGTAGATATGTCTCTAATGACTGGTTTCGCAAATATTGTTAGATGGCAAAGTCATCTCAATGTACTTGGATTGGATCTCAGTTACTTTACAAATGAGCTGTCTGGGAGATTAGCTAACAGAGTTATAGAAACTGGGCAAGCTGTAAGAGGCGTTATTCTAAAATTTTTCGAGGTAATTTTATATATGTTTTTATACTTTGGTGGAGCTATCTACATCTTAGCTCAGTCAAGTATGATACTAGCAATACCAAGTTTTATTTGGTCTATTGTTTTTTTATATATTCTAATTTTTTTAATGCCTAAAGTAAGGGACTTGAGCCATAAGCACTCCCTTTTAAGAAGTAAAATGACAGGTAGAATAGTAGATTCTTACTCGAATATTGGAATTGTAAAGTTATTTGCTAGAAAAAATTTTGAAATTGATGGTGCTGCTGATGCAATAGATGATTTTAATTTTGGGTGGGCGAGAGTAATGAGAATTTCGTTTTTAATGGAATTTTTAATTTCTATTTCAAATGCAATGCTTGTTGTTGGAACTGTTGGATTTGGTTTATATTTGCTTACTCAAGATATTGTGACAGTTACAATTGTTGCAGCTGCCTTTCCTTTGTCATATAGAATTGGAGATATGTCTCATTGGATAATGTGGGAAATTAGCTTTCTTTTTGAGAATATAGGTACAATAGATGAAGGTAAGGAAACAATTTCAAAAAAACCTTCTGTAGTAGATGTAAAAGATGCAAAACCCCTTTCAGTCAAAAATGGTTTGATTGAGTTTGATAATGTAAAATTTAATTATGGAATGCCTGGTGGATTATTTGAAGCTTTAAACTTGAAAATAAACTCTGGTGAAAAAGTTGGTTTGGTAGGGCGGTCAGGATCAGGTAAGAGTTCTATAGTTAATCTTTTACTTAGACTTTATGATTTAGATGAGGGAAAGATTTTTATAGATAAAAATGATATTTCAAAAGTAACACAGGACTCTTTAAGATCGAATATTGCTGTGGTTACCCAAGATACAGCTCTTCTACACAGGTCCATTAGAGAAAATATTCTTTATGGAAAACCAGATGCAAGTGAAATTGAATTGATTGAAGCCACAAAACAAGCTGAAGCGTATGATTTTATTTTAGAGCTTGAGGACAAAGATGGAAGAAAAGGCTTTGATGCTCATGTTGGTGAAAGAGGGGTTAGGCTATCTGGTGGTCAAAGGCAACGAATTGCTATAGCAAGAGTAATCCTGAAAAATGCACCTATTTTAGTTTTAGATGAAGCCACAAGTGCATTAGACAGCGAAGTTGAAACAGCAATCCAGGCTCAATTATCTAATATTCTTGAAAATAGAACTGCATTAGTAATTGCCCATAGACTATCAACAATCAACAAATTAGATAGACTTATTGTAATGGACCAAGGAAAAATTATTGAGGTCGGAACTCATTCTGAATTAATTAAAAGCAGAGGCCACTATGCAACTTTATGGTCATTGCAATCAGGTGGTTTTTTACCTACATTAAACACCAAAGAAAATGAAAAAAATAAAAAAATAATCTAATTTTCTTTTCTTGCTAGCCAATTAACGAAAGGTATACTTGGTAATATCCAAAGAAAACCAAAAGTAATATAAAAGACTAAATCTAAGAGCCAATGTATTTCCGAAACCAAATCTATAATGTAAATGGCCATTACCGTATATAGAATTAAATATGGTATTATTAAAACTGAAATTAAAAGATGTCTCCAACGCATATTTTTTTTTATAAAAGTATTTTTTATAGTTAATATAATTTATATAATAAGAATATTTAAATATTAAAATTTTTAGTATGAATAATAAAATAAATATTGCGCCTTCCATTTTAGCTAGTGATTTTTCAAAGCTTAATGATGAAATTCTTGATATTGAAGAAGCTGGGGCTGATTTTGTTCATTTAGATGTAATGGACGGTCATTTCGTTCCTAATTTAACTTTTGGACCGCCTCTGATTAAATCACTAAGAAATTTAACAAAACTTACTTTTGATGTGCATTTAATGGTTAGTAATCCAGATGATCTTATCGATGAGTATATAGAAGCAGGTGCGGACATTCTTACTGTTCATGTTGAGGCGTGTAATCATTTAGCGAGAACCTTAAGTTATATTCAATCAAAAGGTTGCAAAGCTGGCGTTGCAATAAACCCTCACTCAGACATTCAGTTTTTAAATAATGTTATCGAAAATTTAGATTTAGTTTTAGTAATGACAGTAAATCCTGGCTTTGGTGGTCAAAAGTTTATTGACGCTATGATAAAAAAAATATCATCCGTTAGTGAAATTATATCTTCTAGAGATATCTTCCTAGAAGTAGATGGAGGCATTAACCAGGCAAACGCAAAAGATGTCATTAAAGCGGGTGCAAATGTTTTGGTGGCTGGTAGCTCCGTTTTTAAAGTTAATAAAAATACGAGTTATAAAATTAATATTGATGCATTAAAAAGATAACTCAAATTTGAGACTTTTCAATTAAATCTAATATAATTGGTTTTAAATTTTTGATACCAATGTGAGGGTGAATATCGATCGCAAAATCTAAGTTTTTAAGTGCATCCGTGTATCTACCAAGAGCTAAGTTTATTTGAGCTAATCCTGCTATAGCACCAAAATGCCTTGGTTCTAATTCTAAAGTAAGTTGAATGTCTCGAATAGAACCATATAAATCACCTTGAAGATATCTTATAGTGGCAATCTTATTAATTGGTTCAGCCCAATTAGGGTCACTCTCTGAAAGCTTTAAAAATAATTTCAAGGCATCATCAAGTTTACCTTTTTGCATAAGGTCTACACCTTTCATCATTTCTATATTATTATTTTCTGAGGTTCCATCGGAAAGCCAAAACTTCCATATTTTATCTTCGTATTCTTTGGCCAAAGAAATATTTTTAGCGTATTTAAGTTGATTAAATAAATTATCTAATTCTGAGCTTAGAGCATTGTTCCAAAAAGGAGAAATAATAACAAGTGATAATAGTAATAACTTAAAATTTAAAAAAAATTTAATTTTCATACTTTAATCTTTCGATAATTTTTTAATAACCTGTCCATTTGTAAGTCTTATCAAAGTTTTAAAGCTTGAGGCAAATACCCAATGAGTATGACCAGCTGAAGCCCATAATAAATTAAACCTATTTAGACTTTGATCTATCAATATAGGTATCTTTTTAGATATTGTTAGTGGACTCACCCCACCAATACTAAAACCTGTATGTTTTTTTACATATTCAGCATTAGGTCTAACAAGTTTGCCTTCAAATCCACTTGCTAATTTAATAGTTTTTTCATCACCTTGTTTGTCACCAGCAATAAGAGCCATTACTGGGTTATCTTTATTTTTATATTTGATATTAAATAAAAGAGATTTAACTATTGATCCTTCTTCAGTATTCAGTGATTGAGCAGCTTCTCTGGCACTTCTAGCTGTTTCATTTAATTGAATAACTTTTAAGGTTTTACTATTTTCCTTAAGAAACTTTTCAACTTTTATAACTGATGGAGATTTAACGACCATTTATTTATAGAGTTGGTTAAATTTCTTTAAAAATAATTTCTCTGCTTCAATAGAAGACAGTGGGGATATTCTGTATTTAGGAACAAACTTTGGCACTTGGAATGTCTTTCTTGCTTCATCCTCTTTAAATCCAGCCAATTGTATCGCTTCTAAAAATGCGGTTTGTTTGTCACAGATTTTAATTTTTTTATAAATTGTTTTAGGCACTTCTCTTGGCAATGAAAATCTTAAATTAATGGCTCCTTGAATTCTTTCTTCAAGATCAGTGTATTCATCTCCAAGAAATAACTTAAGGGGTGTAATCATGTCACTAACTATATATTCTGCTGCATCATGAAGTAATGCGGCTAACTGCCATTTTATTGGAATTTTGTTATCATGAATTTTCAAAAAATTAGTGACTATTACACTATGTTGAGCTACTGATAATGCGTGCTCGCCTATTGTTTGACCATTCCATCTTGCTACTCTAGAAATACCACGTGCGATATCTTCTATTTCAATGTCTAATGGAGAAGGTTCAGTTAAATCTAATCTCCTTCCTGAAAGCATCCTTTGCCATGATCTTGTAATTTTATTATTTCCCATTAGATTTCATTTAATTATCTTAAATAATAAATATTTAGAAATACTTGGAAAATAAAAACATTTCTAGTATTAAAACGTTAATTAGATTGAAAAATTATGGATTATTTTGACACCGCCCAAAAATATAGAAAAAAGCGAATTAAAAAACTTGCATCAGTTTTTATTAATATAATTGTTTTATCTATTGTTGCAATAATAGCATGGCAAATAGGTGTTAGAGATAGAAATAATATTATAGCTGTTCACTCTTCTGAACTAATAAGAATAGCAAATGACTTTAAAGAACTAAATGACCAATTAGAAAACTTAAAAATTCAATCTGAAAATGATAATATTCTCATTACAAAACTTAAGATTGAACTTTCTGATAAGCCAGATAGTAACCTTAATGAAATAATAAAATTATCTTCTTCATCTATCTCAAGAGGTGTTTCAATTGAACAGATTACAGCTTCAATAAAATCACTCAACAAACCAACTAAATGTTTAAAACCAATTAGAAAAGAATTAAATGTTATAACTCCAATCTATTCTACAAACAGTCATGAAATTAGTTTATTTGATAACGGTATGTTTGTTTTAGCTGAGGGTCAAGCTCATGTAGAGGCTAATAGTGTCAACCCTTGGTTTGATGAAAATAAACCAATAAAAGTAAGATTAAGGTATTTTGGAATTGAGCAATGGTTTAGCGGATTATTACCCTTTTCAACAAAAATACCATTCCAAAACAATATTGCTATTATAAAATTTGAGAAATCTGATGTAAGGGGAAGCGTTTACACTACTATTAAAGTATGTAGTTGAATATACTAATTAAGAAACTTTTCTTTTATTTCCCAGCATGCACTTATTATACAAGTTCCTAAACAAATTTTTAAAATGTCAGGTGTAATAAATGGAACCAATCCAAAAACAATCGCTGTGTTAAAATCTTTCAGTTGTGCTAGCCATAAAACTCCACAAAAATAAATTAATAATGTGCCAATAGTTAAAGTTACAAAAGTTAAAATAATAGACTTATCCCATCCCATTTCAGCTAAAAAACCAACAACTATAGAAGCAAGTATAAATCCAAATAAATAGCCTCCTGTAGGACCAAATAGATAAATCAAACCTGCTCCATGAGCAAAAACTGGCAATCCAATAGCACCCTGAAATAAATATAATAAAGTTGCTCCTAAAGCTCCCCTCCATCCCAAAAGCATGCTCATAACAAGCAACACAAGTGTTTGAAGAGTAACAGGAACAGGGGTAAGAGGTATCTGTATTTTAGATGATATTGCAAGAAGTATGGAGCCTGCAATTGATGTATATAATATATAGAATATATCGTTTGTAGTTTTGCCTAATATGTTTGAAACGAAAGAATTATTTGAGGTTATTAAGTTCATTTAAGGACCTTACATTGGTTTTTTAATTATTGGTAATTAAATTTAACATTATGTTATAAAAATATAAATAAAAATAAAGATTAATTAATTTATTAAACAAAAATATATTTATAT
>CABYVI010000043.1 GCA_902522415.1 uncultured SAR116 cluster alpha proteobacterium
ATGGTGGTGAATTAGTTAAACCTTTTGAAAGGCCAGAAAGAATAGATTTTATAATAGATGAAATCAATAAAACAAAACTAGGTGCTATTGAGAAACCTCAAGATATTGATTTCAAGATAATAAACAAAATTCATGATGACGATTATATAGAATTTTTAGATACTGCATGGGATGAATGGGAAAAAGAAGGATTTAAAGGAGAAGCAATCCCAACTGTTTGGCCGAGTAAATCTATGAACTCTGATAAAATACCCTCCTTTATTGAAGGAAAATTAGGTTATTACTGTTTAGCTGGAGAAACATCAATTTCAAAAGGTTCAATAGAGGCAGCATATGAATCTGTTAAGGTTGCAGTAAGCGCTGCTAATATTATTATTAATAAAAAAGTTTCTAGTGTATTTGCATTATGTAGACCTCCTGGCCACCATGCATCAAAAAACCAGTATGGTGGATATTGCTTTTTTAATAATGCAGCAATAGCGGCTCAACGAATGAAAGATGAAGGTGCTAAAAAGGTTTTTATTTTAGATATTGATTTTCATCATGGCAATGGAACTCAGGCAATTTTTTATGACAGGGCTGATGTTTATTATGCATCTCTTCATGGTGACCCAATGCATGCCTTCCCTCATTTTTTAGGTCATTCTGATGAAAAAGGGATTAGGGAAGGTGAGGGATACAATGCAAACTACCCTATGTTCCCAGGCACTAGTTATGATGCTTGGTCAAATGCATTAGATGACTGCATTACAAAAATTTCAAATTTTAAACCTGACTTTTTAATAGTTTCTCTTGGAGTAGATGCATTTGAGAATGATCCAATAAGCTTTTTTAAGTTAAAAAGTGAAAATTTTATTAATATTGGAAAAAAATTATCTAAACTTAAATTGCCATCTCTTTTTGTAATGGAAGGGGGATATTCAATTAAAGAAATTGGGGTAAATACAGTTAATACTCTTATAGGCTTTGAGAATGGTTGAAATTAAAGTCGCATGTTCTCAAATGAAATGCACATGGGACCAAGAAGAAAATTTTAACAAAGCAGAAAAGCTCATTTCTAATGCAGCTGCGGAAAATGTTAATATTTTTTTGTTACAAGAATTATTTGCAACTCCTTATTTTTGTTCAACACAAGATCCTAAATTTTTTCAATTAGCACAACCATTCAAAAATAATGATCTGCTTAAGAAATTTAGTAAAATCGCTTTAAAATATAACATCGTACTGCCAATAAGCTTTTTCGAAAAAGATCAAAATTCATATTATAATAGTGTTGCAATTATTGATTCTAAGGGATCAATACTTGGAAAATACAGAAAAAGTCATATTCCTCAAAACCCTGGCTATGAAGAGAAATATTATTTTACGCCTGGGAATAGTGGATTTAAAGTTTGGGATGTTGGCATTTGTAAAATTGGTGTTGGTATTTGTTGGGATCAATGGTTTCCTGAATGTGCTCGATCTATGGCGTTGGACGGAGCGGATATTCTCTTTTATCCAACTGCAATTGGAAGCGAACCTCAAGACCCTAATATTAATTCAAAAGACCATTGGCAAACTGTCATGAGGGGGCATGCAGCCTCTAATGTTATTGGAGTTGTTGCGAGTAACAGAATTGGATCTGAGCTTAATAATAATGTTGAAATGGAATTTTATGGTCATTCTTTAATTATTAATGAAACTGGAGATATAGTTAAAGATTTGGGTAAAGATAGTGAAGGATTTTCATCTTATAGTTTTGACATTGACGCCATACAATTGAAACGAACGGAATGGGGTCTATTTAGAGATAGAAGAGAAGATTTGTATAGTAACTTAATAAAATAATTTAAAAAAAGAGATTTTATGAAAAACATTCCTAATGATATTCTTCAAGAAAATATAAAGAAACACTTAATTCAACCATGGCCATACGCCAGTTCTATTGGAGATGAATATAGAGAAATTGTTTCAAATGGCCATGGTATTTATATTGAAGATGCTGAAGGTAATAAGTTAATAGATGGACCAGCTGGAATGTGGTGTTCCAATATAGGGCATAGAAATGAAGAAATTGCTCAAGTAATGTTCAAGCAAGCAATGGAATTATCATATAATTCTCCTTGGTATACATCAAATGAACCATCTGCAAAGCTCTCAAAAGTCATATCTGATCACGCTCCAGGAGATTTGAGCAATGTTTTTTTTACTACTGGTGGTTCAACTGCTGTTGAAAGTGCTTTGAGGTTTGTTCATTATTATTATAACGTTTTAGGTACCCCAGAGAAAAAATTAATTTTATGCAGAGAGGATGGATATCATGGAAGCACATTTTTATCTGCATCACTTAATGGTAAATCAAGAACAAGTGACTGGATGAACTACCAAAATGATAATATTATTAAATTATCAAGCCCTAATTCTTTCAGAAAACTCCAAGGTAAAAGTATTGAAGAATTTGAAGATGGTTTAATTGACGAATTAAATGAAGTTATAAATAAACAAGACTCAAAAAATATTGCTGCTTTCATAGGTGAGCCCATTCAAGCTTCTGGAGGTGTTATTGTTCCCCCAAAAAACTATCTCAAAAGAGTTAGAGAAATTTGTAAAAAAAATAATATTCTTTTCATAGCAGATGAAGTGGTTACAGGCTTTGGTAGAATGGGACATATTTTTGCTTCAGAAAAAGTTTTCGGCATTGTACCTGATATTATTACTTTTGCTAAAGGAGTTACATCTGGTTACTTCCCTCTTGGAGGTATTGTTATTTCCAATTCCTTAATTAAAAATTTGAGAAGTTCCAATCACTCAGACGCAATGTTTGGTCATGGTTTAACATATTCAAGTCATCCTATTGGCTGTGCAGTAGCTTTAAAAAACATTGAATTAATGGAAAATGGAATTTTAGATAATGTTCTGGAGATAGCCCCAATTTTTCAAAGTAAGCTGAGGACTTTACTAGATTTACCAATTGTTGGTGATGTGAGAGGTGAGGGGTTGATGGCATGCATAGAATGTGTTGCAGACTATGATGATTCAAATCCATTGACCTTAGATTTGAAAGTTGGTGAGATTATTGACAAACATTGCCAAAAACTTGGCTTATTGCTAAGGCCAGCAATTAATATGTGTATATTATCTCCACCTTTAATAATAAATAAAAGTGACGTTGATAATATTGTTTCTATTCTTAGAAAAGGAATAACTTTAGCTATGGAAGAATTGAAATCTAAGGGCATTTGGAATTATTAATACAAATTAATTCAATATAAGAATTAAATTAAATGACAAATAACATACACATTCCTGAATATATGAATGCAGTAGTTACCATAGGTAATGGAGGCTACGAAAAACTTCTTTATCAAAAAGTAAAAACACCAATACCTAGTAAAAATGAAGTATTAATAAAAGTTTTAGCCGCTGGAATGAATAATACAGAGATTAATACTAGGTTGGGATGGTATTCTCCAAATATTAAAGTTGGAACAAGCCAACTTAATAAGAAAATAGAAAAGGGGGGTAGTATAAATAATGCAGGGTGGAACGGTGCAACTAATTTTCCAATAATTCAGGGTACTGATTGTTGTGGAAAAATTTTAAAGTCTGGTAACAGTAAAAATAATTCACTGATAGATAAAAGAGTTATTGTTCGATCATGCATGAGAGTAAACGGGTTTAAATCTAGACAAAAAATATGGATGGCTTCGAACTTTGATGGTGCGTTTGCAGACTATGTAAAAGTCCCTATATCTGAAGTTTTTCCAATAAATTCAAATTGGTCAGACGCTGAATTAGCAACTATTCCATGTTCATATGGTACAGCTGAAAACATGCTTCATATATCAGAATGTTGTAAAGATGATACTGTGTTAATTACAGGAGCTTCAGGTGGTGTTGGGTCAGCTCTAATTCAATTGGCTAAACTAAGAGGCTGTAAAGTAATTGCTATAGTTAATAAATTAAAATTTGAATCATCTATCAAAATTGGAGCTGATGAAGTTATTAATAGAGATGATTTTCTGTTAGATCATTTAAATGAAAATTCAATCAGTTTGGTCGTTGATGTTGTTGGAGGGAACAACTTTACTAATTTTTTTAAAGTATTATCTCCAGGTGGAAGATATGTGTCTTCTGGGGCTATTTCTAATCCAATAGTTAACTTTGATTTAAGAGATTTATATTTAAAGGATATAAAAATGTTTGGATGTACTACATGGGAAGAGCCGATATTTAATAATTTAGTTTCGTATATAGAAAAAAATAAAATAAAACCATTGATGTCCAAATCATTTAGATTATCAAATATTGTAGAGGCACAAAAAGAGTTTTTAAAAAAGAAACACTTTGGAAATTTTGTATTAATTCCTTAAGTTAGATTTTATGAAGACTATATTAGTTACTGGCACAAACAAAGGTATTGGGCTTGAGTTTGCTAGGCAATATCTTAATGAGGGGTTTAAGGTAATTGCTACTTGTAGGAATCTTTCTAAATTAGACGGCTTAAATGGATTGGTTGATTCATTTCCCGATAAAATTAGTATTTACCAAATGGAACTGCTTGATGATAAATCTATTGAAGATTTTTCTTTAGAAATAAAAGATATACCAATTGATATTTTTATTAATAATGCAGGTTTGACATTTGGCTACAGTCGAGATGCCAAGTTATCAAATACAGGTATATCACTTAATAAATTAAATACTTTTGGGCATATACAAACAGAGAATTGGTTACCAATTTTCAAAGCTAACTGTATTGCACCGTTATTATTAGCTCAACTACTTTATAAAAATATTATGCTAGGGAAAGAAAAGAAAATGATTTTTATTTCTTCTAAACCAGCCTCTATTACTGAAAATACTGGTGGATCAATGTATATGTCCAGATCAAGCAGAAGTGCTTTAAATCAAGTCATTAAATCTTTATCTATTGATTTAGAAGGTGAGGGTATATCAGTTGCTTCAATTAGTCCTGGATGGGTTAAGACTGACTCTGGAGGTTTGAATGCTTTAATTGATGTTAATACAAGTGTTACAGGAATTAGAAATGTAATTGAAAATTTAACAATTAAGAATTCAGGTAAATTTTGGGATTATAATGGTGAATTTATACCATGGTAAATTAGTTTTTATTTGCTCTAATATCATTTACAACAGTTATCCTATTCATACAACGATAATGGGGCATATAGTCTGATACTGCATAATGCATTGTAACTCTATTATCCCACATGACCATATCACCTTTAGACCATTTCCATCTCATTTGATCTTCTGGTTTGTTCATATGGTTTGATAAGAAAGTTTTTAATGAATTAGACTCATTAATTGTTAATCCTATAATATAAGACGAAAATGATTCATTAAAGTTTAAAAATTTCTTTTTTGTGATTGGGTGTATGCCAATTAATGGTCTTATATTATGACCAAATTTATGCACATTTAGATTTAATAATTCAATTGCCTCTTCATTGCTCACATTATTTGATAGTGAATTCCTGAAATCACCAAAATCATGAATAACTTTAATTTTCTCTAGATATTTTTTCATATCATTAGGCAGTCTATCGTAAGCAGCATAACAACTAGACCACAATGTATCACCTCCAACACTTGGAACTTCTTTTGCTACAAGCACTGAAGCAAATGGTTGTTTAATTTTGAATGTTAAGTCAGTATGCCAACTGTTTGTATCTGGTGGATTATTTATGTCATTTTCTAACAAAACAATTCTTTTATAATTCTTTACATGTGGATATACATGATGTGGCTCATCTAATTCTCCAAATTGTTTAGAAAACTTTATATGACTATCGTGAGTA
>CABYVI010000044.1 GCA_902522415.1 uncultured SAR116 cluster alpha proteobacterium
TCAAAACATATGATAACTAAACTAAGACCAAATTTAGACAATAAGAGACTGGAATCTCTAATTTTCTTGTGTAAGAAAATTGTTAGACAGGCACTTGTAAAAGTGAAAGCTTTACAAAAAAATCATAAATATTATTTCTTAGATCCAAATATTAAAAGAGAATTTAAAGCAGATATTGATTTGATATTGGATGAATTGATTTTACATGAATTAAAAAAGGAAAAAATTAACATTCTTAGTGAAGAAACTGGAGAAGTTAAATTCAATAACAATAATTTAAGATTTATTGTTGATCCTTTAGATGGAACTGTAAACTTTTTAAGGGATATATCTGAATGTTCGGTGTCTATTGCTTTATTTGAAGGGTCTAAGCCAATATTTGGTGTTCTAGGTATTTACCCCTCTCTAGATATAGTATGGGGAATTTCAAATAAAGCTTCATATTTAAATGAAGACAAAATTATGGTTTCTAAAAACAGGGAACTTTCAAAGTCTATAATTTGTACAGGTTTTCCAAGCAGGTTTAATTTTGATGATAGGTTACAAATCGAAAAGTTTTTAAAAATTCTTAAAAGCTTTTCTAAAACAAGAATGTTAGGTGCGGCATCCATATCTTTGTTCAATGTTGCTAAAGGGTCTGCAGATTATTATTTTGAAAAAAATATAATGATATGGGATGTAGCCGCTGGTCTTTCTATAGTAAGCGGTGCAGGTGGTAGTTATGAAATTACAGAAACAAATGAAAAAAATATGGTTGATATCAAAGCCTCAAATGGAATCATTAAAGTAGACTGGAGATACTAATCAAATTAAAAAGTTAAATAATTTATTATTAAAAAAAATAACCGTTCTGAAATGTAAGATACAAGTAATTAATTTGAGTAAAAATTAAATTGGTGATATTATATAAAGTAATTCAAAATTACTAATAAAATTAAATTTTTATGGCTTTAGTTTAGAATATTTAGATAGAAAATGGAAATATAAACTTGTCTCAAATAGCAGTAGCTTCACGATCATTTTCAAAAAATGAAACTCTGAAAAAAGAAATATTAAAAAATTATCCTCATGTAAAATTTAATGATGATGGACTTTCATTATACGGCGATAGTTTAATCTCTTTTTTAGAGAATGCTGAAAAAGCAGTAATTGGTCTTGAAAAACTTGATGATGAAATATTGTCAAAACTTCCAAAATTAAAAGTTATAAGTAAATATGGGGTAGGCATCGACACAATAGATTTAGAAGCACTTAACAAATTCAACATCAAGTTAGGTTGGACAAGTGGTGTTAACAAGAGATCTGTTTCTGAACTTGTAATATCAAGTTCGATAGCATTATTACATAAAACCACTTTAGGGAATTCAGAAATAAAAAAAGGTAAGTGGTATCAAATTATCGGTCGCCAGTTAACCAATGCTACTTTTGGTATTATTGGATGTGGCAACATAGGAAAAGATCTGGTTAAATTACTTTTACCATTTGGTTGTTCAATTATTTCTTACGATATAAACCATTCAAAAGAATTTAATATTAAATATGATATAAAAGCAGTATCTCTCAATGAATTATTAGAAAGCTCCGATGTCATATCATTACATTTGCCTTTAAATTCATCCACGCAAAATATATTAAGCGAAAAAGAATTAAATTTAATTAAGAAAGACTCTATTCTCATAAATTTTGCTCGAGGTGGTTTAATAGATGAAAATTATCTAAAAAAAATAATGAGTGAAAAAAAATTAGGTGGTCTAGCTCTTGATGTATTTGAAATTGAACCGTTAATTAAAGACGATTTTTCTATTTATGGCAATGTGTTGATAACACCTCATATGGGAGGAAGCACAAAGGAAGCTGTCCTAGCTATGGGTAGAGCTGCGATTCATGGTTTGGAAAATTATAAAGACCCAATAGAATTTCTTGAAAATGCTTAATAAAATCAGATTTGGGATAGTTGGCTATGGGAAAATGGGTAAGATTAGAGCCCGTTCTATTTACAAGTCTAAAGATTCAACTTTGATATCTATTTATGATACATCAAATTTTGAATTAGATAATAATAATATAAAAAAATGTAAATCTTTTGACGAATTAATTTCTGATGATATTGATGCTATCTTCATATCAACATACGTAAAATTTTCATCTGATTATGTTATACGAAGTTTGAAATCCGGGAAACATGTTTTCTGTGAGAAACCGCCTTCAATGAACTCTGATGAGATGGAACTTGTCATAGAGGCTGAAAAAAAGTATGGGAAAGTGCTCAAATACGGCTTCAATCACAGAGTCCATAATTCGGTTATAGAAGCAAAATCGATAATTAACGAAGGCAAATTAGGTAAAATATTATGGATGAGAGGCGTATACGGTAAAGCGGGTAGTATTGATTTTCATGAAAATTGGCGAAATTATAAAAAATTTTCAGGTGGTGGAATTTTGCTTGATCAAGGCATTCATATGCTGGATTTATTTAGATATTTTAGTCAAGAAAACTTAAATTTATTGCATAGCCATATCACTAAATCATTTTGGGATATTGAATGTGAAGACAATGCCTTTATTATTATGAATACAAAATCTGGGACAGTGGCGACACTTCATTCATCAGCAACGCAATGGCAACACAAGTTTTTGTTAGAAATTGAAATGGAAAAGGGATATATTAATCTAGATGGCATACTATCAGAAACTAGAAGTTATGCCCCTGAAAAAATTATTATTGGTTTACGAGAAACAGAAAATTATAATTTTGCAATGGGTAAACCGACAGAAAAAATACAGCATTTTGAGTATGATAATTCGTGGGATCTTGAGCTTGAAGAATTTATTTTTGCTATAAAAAATAATTCAAAGATAGTGAATGGTAATAGTAATGATGCTTTGCAAATTATGAAATTAGTTGATAAAATCTATAGTAATTCTGAAATTTACAAATAATAAAAATTAGGAAAATTGATGAAAATAATATGTATGATACCTGCTAGAATGAGTAGTAGTAGAGTTAAAAAAAAGAATATAAGAATGTTGGGGGAAGTGCCTCTAATTGAGCATATAATAAACTCTGCAAAAAAAAGTAAATTTTTTGATGAAATATATATAAATTCTGAAGCTGATGAGTTTGAAAAAATTGCTCAAAAATGTAATGTTAATTTTTATAGAAGACCTTATGAACTTTCAGTTGACCCAGCAACAAATGATGACTTTACTATTGATTTTATACAAAATGTTGAATGTGATGTTTTAATTCAATTATTACCAACCTCACCTTTTATCACTACTGATGAAATTGATTCTTTTACCGAAAAAATGATAAATGAAAAGTATGAAACAATGATTTCTGTATCAAATGTTCAAATTGAATCTTTATATTTTGAAAAACCAATAAATTTTAATAAATTTGAAAAAACACCACCTTCACAAAATCTAGAGCCAATTAAAGCTTATGCATGTGGAATAATGGGATGGGAAAGTAATCGCTTTAAAAGCAATATGAATAAATATAACTCAGGTTACCATGGTGGTGATGGATCGATAGGCTACTTCGAACTTAAAGGATTTTCAACAATAGATATTGATAATGAAGAAGACTTTATTCTTGCTGAAGCAGTACTAGAGTCAAAAAGCAGAAAAAAAATAAAACCACGCTATTTTTCTTTAAATGAAATTGCAGACGCTAATAGAGAGAAAATTCTCATAGAAGATGGTGTTGAAAAAAACACTATGGATCAATTTAACCAAGAAATTTCTAAGGTTCAATCTATTATTGATAAAAATAGTTCAACAGAATCCTGGTCCCACACTCTTATTAATTCACCTAGTAATTGTGTTACACTTATTGCACAAATGCCTGGTGAAGGAAATAGGATGCATTATCATCACAATTGGGATGAGTGGTGGTATATTATTCAAGGTGAATGGGAATGGAAAGTTGAAGGTGTTCCAAAATCTATAAAAAAAGATGATGTGGTTTTTATAAGTAGAAATAAGAAACATAAAATAACTGCTAAAGGAAACCATATGGCAATTCGCCTTGCTGTGAGTAGGGAAGATGTTGATCATGTATATGACATAGAATCTTTTAAAAAAAATAACTTATAATCGCAACGTTATGAATTTTGAAACAATTGAAAACTTTAGATATAAATTAAAAGAAGGTAAAATATGTCTGGGATCATGGCAAACCTTATCTGACCCTTCAATTTCTGAGATTTTTGCAATGTCAGGTGTTGATTGGGTATTAGCAGACATGGAGCATACAACAAATGATATTGAAACTATAGCTCATATAATTAGAGTGGTAGATTTAAAAAATTGTGCAGTTTTTTTTAGGCCCCCATCTTTAGATCCAGCAATCATAAAGCGGTTATTAGATTTTGGTGCTCATGGCATTATGGTTCCTAATATTAAGACAGAAGAAGAAGTAATAGAAGTAATATCAGCAACAAAATATAAACCTTATGGTCATAGGGGGGTAGGGTTAGGAAGAGCTCAAAAGTATGGAGAAAATTTTCAAGGTTACTTCAATTGGTTAAAAAAAGGACCTATTGTTTTAATTCAAATTGAAGATATCGATGGCATTGAGAATATTGAAAAAATTTTATCAGTATCTGGAATAGATGCTATTTTTATTGGCCCATATGATCTTTCATGTAGTCTTGGGGATCCAGGAAATTTTTCATCAAAAAAATTTAAGTCAGCCGTCTTAAAAGTTGAGGAAACTTGTAAAACATATAAGGTACCTTTTGGATTTCATATAGTTGAACCAAATTTAGAGGAATTGACAAAAAAGATTGCTATTGGGTATCAATTAATTGCTCATGGAGTTGATTTTAAATTTTTAATAGATGAATCCAAAAAAGGTGTTGACCTTGTAAGAAAATACAATAAAAAATTAGATTAATTTATAATGAACACTTTATTAGTTATTCCTGTCCGAATGCAGTCTTCAAGATTTCCTGGTAAACCGCTAAAAAAGATATGTGGAATACCTATGCTAAGACATTGTTACGAAAGGGCATTATTATCAAAAGGTGTTGACTTTTCATATATTGCAACATGTGATAAAGAGATTAAGGAATATGCCAATTCTATTTCTGCAAATGTTGTTATGACTAGTGACAAACATGAAAGAGCAACTGATAGAACAGCTGAAGCTCTAAATAAAATTGAAATCAAAAAAAATATTAAATTTGATATAATTATTATGCTTCAAGGAGATGAGCCTTTGATATCACCCAACTCGATTTCTAAGATGATTACTAGTTTTGATCAAGATGATGTAAGTATTGTTAATATAATTTCAAAATTTCAAAATAACTCAAGCTTTATAGATCATAATAATGTAAAAGTCGTGTTTGATAAAAATATGGATGCATTATATTTCTCAAGAGAACCCATTCCGTCAAATTGGAAAAATAGAGCTAACCCCAATGCTTATATGCAAGTTGGAGTTATAGCTTTCAAAAGAAAAGAACTTAAATGGTTTCTTAATGAAAGCCAATCTGACTTAGAAAGAATAGAATCTGTAGATATGAATCGTGTAATTGAGAATGGTAAAAAAATTAGATGTATTAAAAATGATGGTTTTACATTAGGAGTGGATACTGAAGAAGAACTTAAGGAAATTGAAAGTTTAATACATAATGACGAGTTCACAAAGAAATATATTTCAATCTGAATCATATATTATAATAAAATTTGATTTTAGGTTTTAAAATTTCATTATGCTCCAGATTGCTAATTTTTTATCAAAAACACCAA
>CABYVI010000045.1 GCA_902522415.1 uncultured SAR116 cluster alpha proteobacterium
GTGGGTGCTGTTATTCCATTGTTTTTGGTTCCACTAAGAATGGTATATGCTTTTAAAGGTTCTTTTGATTTCTCTAATAAGTTGAGAACTATTTGTTGGTTTTTTGTTAAGTAATCTTTTTTAAAATCCATAATTTTTAAATATCAAAATGTTTTCATTTTTGCAACTTTTTGTCTGTACTTGGAACAAACATTGAAATAACAAATAAAATTAAAGCTGCTACAATAATAGTAGGTCCAGAAGCTGTATTAAACTCTAAAGAACCAAACAGTCCCAGTAAAACTGATATAATGCCTCCAATTATAGATAATACAACCATTTGACGAGGATTATTGCTTAGGTTCCTAGCCAATGCTGGTGGAATTAAAAGTAAGCCTGTAATTAATAAAACTCCTATCATTTTTATTGAAATCGCAATAACTCCTGCCAGAAGCAATGTGAAAATAACGTTTGACCTGTCTGGCTTCATTCCCTCAGCTGCAGCAAGATCATAATTAACAGTTGCTGCAAATAATGATTTCCAAATAAAAAATAAAATGATCAAAATTATTGATCCTCCTAGCCAGATAATGAGAATATCATTAGTTGTTACAGAAAGAATATCACCAAATAATAGGCCCATTATGTCAAATCTGATAAAAGTAAGGAAACCAATGATAACTAGACCAACTGCAATACTTGAGTGAGCAAGAAGTCCTAATAATGCATCACCAGGAAGTTTTGTTCTCTTTTGTAAACTTAATAAAAGCAATGCAACTATTCCTGAAACTAAAAACACTGATAAAGAAATGTTAATGCTTAAAGAAAAAGCTAAAGTAACTCCAAGAAGTGCTGAATGCGATAAAGTATCGCCAAAATAAGCTAAACGACGCCAAATTACAAAGCAACCCAAAGGTCCTGTAACAATTGCTACACCAATTCCAGCTATTAATGCTCTTATAAAAAAATCATCAAACATTATTCTACAATACTTCCATCAATAGAATGGGAGTGTTCATGTTGATGCTTATAAAGAGAAAGTACTGATGCTGTATGCTCGCCAAAAAGTTCTATATAAGCTGGATTTTTAGCAACATAACTAGGTGTTCCTGAACAACAAACATGCCCGTTTAAACAAATTACATGATCTGTTGAGGACATGACAAAATGAATATCGTGAGATATTAATAAAATTCCACAATTCAATGTATCAGATATGTTTTTAATCAAACTATATAACGCAATTTCTCCATTGAAGTCGACACCTTGAACGGGTTCGTCTAAAACCAGCAACTCAGGTTTTTTTGCTATTGCTCTTGCTATTAACACTCTTTGAAATTCACCACCTGATAAGTTCTTGATATCTGAATAGATTAAATTCTCAACACCAGTTAACTTTAAGTTTTCTAAAATTAATGACTTTGATATTTCGCCAGTAATATTCATAAAGTCAATAACACGAAGAGGAAGTGTCCAATCAATATTTACTTTTTGAGGCACATAGGCTAATTTTTTTGTATTAATTTGTATTGATCCTTCATTAGCATTTAATATGTTTAATATCATTTTTGCTGTAGTAGTCTTTCCAGATCCATTAGGGCCAATTAAAGTCACAATTTGACCTTTTAAAACTTCAAATGACACTCCTCTTACCAGCCATTTTGAGGACAAGTTTACACCAGCATTATCTAATTTAACTAAAGGGTCTAAGTTTTTTGTCATTTTTTTATTTACAATATTAAATGTTATATTATAACAGTGTTACTTTATAACACTTTTTTTTTGAGGTAAACAATAATATGAAACAACATAAAACATTTTTTGGACAAATAGGAATCTTTATTTTTTCATTAATATTAATAAATTCCTTAACAGCAAAAGCTGAAATAAAGGTTGTAACAACTATTAAGCCATTACATTCCTTAATTTCAAATGTTATGGATGGAGTTGGAGATCCTGCGTTGATCATTGAAGGCAGCAACTCACCTCATAGTTTTGTATTAAAACCCTCACATGCTAAGCTAATAGAGCAAGCTGATATAATTTTCTGGATTGGTGAAGATATTGAAACATTCATGGAAAAGCCCTTAGATTCAATTGCGAAGAATGCAAAGAAAATTTCTTTTATGGAATTAGATAGTATTAGTAAGCTAAAATTTAGAGAAGAAAATATTTTCGAACATGAGGACCATGATGACCATGGTCATGACGAAGACAAAGATCATGACGAGCACAAACACGATGAAGACAAAGATCATGACGAGCACAAACATGATGATCATCATGGCCATGAAGGCCATCATCATGGGGAGTTTGATGCTCACATCTGGCTAGATCCTGCCAATGCTAAAGAGATGCTGCATGAGATAGCACATGAATTATCAGATTTAGATCCAGATAATGCAAGTAAGTATAATAAAAATGCAGATGAAGCAATTTTAGCGATCGATAAATTGATTAATGATATTAACGCAATTATAAAAAAAGATGCAAAGTTTATTGTTTTTCATGATGCATACCAATACTTTGAAAAAAGATTCGGAATAAGTACTGCTGGAGCACTTACTCTAAATACAGATGTTCTTCCAGGGGCTAAACAAATATCAGAAATTCAAGAAGTTATAGAGGAAAAAGGTATTAAATGTATTTTTTCTGAGCCACAGTTTAACCCTAAAATTATCGAAACTATTGCTGAAGACACTGGAATAAAAACAGGTGTATTAGATCCATTGGGCTCAACATATGACGCAAATAAAGAACAATACTTTAAACTTATAAAAGATTTAGGAAATAAGTTCCAGAATTGTTAACCAATTGACAACTAATTAAATAAAGTTCAAAAAGATCAGCTAATTTTTGGCTGGTCTTTTTTATGTTAATTTAGAAATTTCTAATAATTTAATTTAATATTTTTATGATTCCATTGAGAAAATTTAAAAAAAATTCTATAAGGGTTTTTAGTTAATAATTAAGGATACATTATTATGCAAAATCAACAGATTTTAGAAGTTATAGAAAACCTCAAAGGTCGGAGAAATTACGAGGAAAAAAAATCTCAAAAGCTTGGGTTCGATTCCCTTTATGACTATATTGAAGATAAACTTAAAAAAGCTTCAGAGGCTAAAAAAGAAAAAAAAATGAAAACTAATAGTTCGCTTTTGAAAAAAAACCTTTCTAAAACAACTCTATTAAAAAAACAAAGCAGTTGTAGTTGTTGCTAAATATTTAGTTTGATACTAAAAATTCAAACTTGATAAGTTTTTTATGAAAACTTTATTTACTTTATTTTTTTTATTTATTTTCACTTCAAAATTGAGTGCATCAGAAACTGTTGAAATTCATTTATTGGATAATTTAGATGATAAAAGAGGATATTGCTTAGATATAAAAGGACATAAAAGTAAAGCAAAAATAGAAAAAGGTCTTCAAGCTCATACCTGCTATAGCTATCAAGGTAAAATTTCAATAGACCAAGGTTTCGATAAGCATAAACTAATGAATTCAATATTTTATATACCTGAATTTTTAGCCTGCATGGAAACAGAATATACTTTAAAAACATCTGTAAAATTAAAAAAATGTGAGGATGAAAAAAAAATATATTTTATATTTAACGATGAAGGGCAGATAATATCATCCGATGATAAATTATTATGTTTAACTGTTTCAAACAAAAGTCCAAGAAAAGGGAAAGGTGGTAGCCCACTACATTTAATGAGAGATATTTCATTAAAAAAATGTTCTAGCGTTAATAGTAAATTTCAATTATGGAGTTTCCGGTAATTAACTTCTGGATTCTGTAAAATAAGTTAGAAATAATTTTTATTAATAGTTTTGACAAAAATTACTGTTTATAAAAATGGTCTTAAATTTAAGTATATTCTTTATTTTTGTAATAGCTGCCTTTAACAGATTTTATTTCTATTACATTAAAGTTTGTGTCCTCAACAAAAAATGTTTCTTGTTCCGTTTCTTGATTTTTAAACCTTGTATAGGGCTGGTCAAGAAAACCAACAGTTTTTTGAATGCTCGATTTTACAGTAATATAATTTTCCCAATTTAAATGAATACCAAAATGTGGAATACATACTTTACCCATATCAACAAAATGTCTTTCTCTTTCAGATCCCTTTTTTATTCTTTGGTTTGTTTCATGCAAAGTAAGCTCGTTACCCCAAAAATTTATATCTTGCCATTTATCTTTTTCAAAATCACCAAGTTCACAACCAAGAATTTTTGAATAGAAAGGAACGGAATTTTTCAGATTCCCAGCTGGGATTGCTAAATGGAAAATATTACTCATAAGAATAACCTCGTAATTGAAATTATTCATATAGTATTATACTTTGTATAGAATATGTTGCTAAATATTCTAAAATTTATAAATATATTAGATTTATATATTAATATTTTGTTTATAATTAGGATTATATGCCATTCAATGGATAGATAATTTTCTTTTTTATCGTTCCATAAGCTACACTTGTATCTATGGATGCAATTCCACCAATTGTATGCAAATGATTACGCACGAATTTCTCATATGTATCAAGATCAGAGGTTAAAATCTTTAGTTGATAATCAGAACTGCCAGACATTAAATGACATTCTAAAACCTCTTCGCAATTCAAAATATGTTTTTCAAAGTTTTCGACTGTTTTTAAATCATGACGCTCTAACCTCACTCTTGCGAATACGGTAAGTGGGAGTCCATATAATTTTTGATCAATCTCTGCAGTAAACCCTGTTATAATTCCTTTTTCTTCTAAAATCTTCACCCTTCGCAAACATGGTGAAGGAGACAGATTTACCTTTTCAGCTAGCTCTAAGTTGCTTATTTTACCATTTTTCTGAAGTTGGCGAATAATTTGTTTGTCCTTTAAATCCATTTTAAATCTCAAACTTAATTAAATATTTGCTTCTTTATTATAGCCTTTAAAATGCCGCATCAAAGAAATGATTTCTAAAAATATTATAAGTTTCTGAAACAATTAAATTAAGTAAATTTTTCTGATATAAATTCATGAACAACGATACCTCGAGATCCGATAACTTTCGTATTATAATCTTTTAAATTAGGCAAATAGTGTTTTTCCAGTAATGATTGACATTTTTTAAAAGCGTTTTGATCTTGGTACTCAAAAAGAATTCCAACCCTGAAAGTGCCCTCCTTATTCCAAATTTGAGTTACTACTCTTCTTAACATTCCTGCATTAATAAATATTTCAGTTATTTCAGGTGTAAATATCTCATCCTGTTTTCTTATATATGAATCCATTTCGCCCTTAGTTGTAAACTCTCTTGTAGAATAATTGATTAAATTAACATTAGACACAAAATTATCCTTTCTAAAGTCGTATTTGCATGACTTTTTGTTAAAGTTTTATTATAAATTTAAAATTAAAAATATAAATAAATAATTTTATTATAACTTGGGATTTTAAATAATATGCCGACATTAACTTCAGAAATTTATTATTTGATTTTAATTACATTATTTTGTGGTTTGCTTTGGGTGCCATATGTTATGGAGAGGTTTTTTAGGTTGGGAATTAAAGAAACTTGTGGATATGGAGACAAGAATATAAAGATATCACCATGGGCATCCCGAGCAAAATTAGCGCATTCAAACTTAACTGAAAATTTACCTTTATTTGCAATATTAATTATTCTTATTAGTATTTTTGAACTAAACAATCAGCAAACAGAGACAGGTTCAATCATATTTTTTTATAGCCGTATATTACATTATTTCATTTATATATTTGCTATA
>CABYVI010000046.1 GCA_902522415.1 uncultured SAR116 cluster alpha proteobacterium
ATTAAAAGAAATTAAAATTAATTTATTTTAAACTTTCTGTTTTTTTGAGAATACACTGATATGCAACGTCAATATCTTTTTTCTCCATTTCAAATGTTCCGGCAGTGAACCTTATAACATACTTATTTTTAACTTTTGTTGGCGTAAGGTAAATTGTTCCCTCATTATTTATTTCAGATAGAATTCTCTCATTTAATTCGTCTAAATTTTTAACGCCTTCTTTAACAAATCTAAAAGTAAACAAACTTAAGATTGGGGGTGTAACAATTTCTATTTTATCAAGTTTATTTATTTTATGATAAAAGTCTTCAGTCCAATTTACATGGTTCCTTATAACTTTTTTCAACCCTGACATGCCCTCTGAACGAATTAGAAACCATAGCTTTAATGATCTAAACCTTCTACCCAACTGTATAGTATAGTCTGAAAGATTTATAATGCCATCAACCCCTTTTGTTTTTAAGTACTCAGGGGAAATAGAAAGTGTATTTTTTTGTATAGATGGATCTTTTAAAAATTGAACAGAACAATCAAATTGAGCTCCAAGCCATTTATGAGGATTAAAAACTATAGAATCAGCTTTTTCAATTCCAGTCCATAAGTTTCTAAATTCTTCACAAATCATTGCTGATCCAGCCCAGGCTGCATCTACATGTAAATATAAATTCTCTTTTGTAGCAATGTCTCCAATTAAAGATATTCTGTCACAAGATCCTGATGAAGTGCCCCCTGTAGCTGCTATGATCCCTGCAGGAATGTTCCCTTCCTTTTTATCTTTTTGAATAGCTTGCTTAAGTAACTCTGGATCCATTGACCTCAAATCACCTTGAACTGGAATTCTTACTAAGTTATCTTCACCTATTCCAGAAAACCAAATGGCTCTATCTATAGAGCTGTGAACTTCTTCAGATGCATATATTCTAAGTTTTGATCTTCCTGATAAACCTGTTTTGTTACCAGTCCAGTTTAATGATTTTTCTCTCATAGTAAGAACAGCTGTAAGTGTTGCTGATGATGCCGTATCTTGAATAATACCTTTAAAACCATTGGGTAAGCCCATTCCAATTCTCAACCACTCAATTATCTTTTCCTCTAATTCAGTAGCAGCCGGTGAAGTTTGCCATAGCATACATTGAGATCCCATTGTATTAGCAAGCATTTCCGCAAAAACAGACGCAGGTGCAGCATTACTTGGAAAGTATGCAAAAAATCTCGGGTGTTGCCAATGCGTAATACCTGGAACTATTTTTGTTTTAAAGTCATCAAAAATTTCATCTAAGCTTTCCGGGTCTTCAGGAGGTGAATCTGGTATAGAATTATAAACATGCCCAGGCTTTAATGATGACCTTACTGGATACTGTCGTATTGACTTTCTATAATTTGAGCCCCAATTTAAGGCTTTTTTTCCAAATTCAATGTAATCATCCCAATCCATTAAAATTTCCTTCCTTTAATAAATATAATTATTGTTTTTATTGTTTCCTGAATCCTAACCACCAAAAAGATAATATTGCCAAAATTAATAGAAAAACTGCAAAAGGAAAATTAATCAACTCTGCTGGATTTCCATCAATTATGACCAATGTTTGTGATAAGAGTTGCTCAAACTTTTTACCAAGAAAAAAAGTTATAATAAAAATTACAACTGAATATCCAAATATATTCATAATATAACCAATTATTCCAAAGATTAACATTACAGTAACCCCAAATAAACCACCAGTAGCCATGAAAACGCCTATGAAACATAATAGTAGAGCGCTTGAAAAGATAATTGATTCTGGTGCTTGAATTACTTTTGACCAAAATCTTAAACCAATTTGACCTATCCAAAGATTTGCAAAATTTGCTATTATCATAGCACCAAACAACCCATATATGAGTCTTCCTTGGTTCTCAAATAACAAGGGACCAGGTTGTATACCGTGAATAACAAAAGCAGAAATAAGCAGGGCAGCAGAAACACTGCCTGGAATACCTAGCGTGAGCAATGGTATAAGGTTTGCCCCCATAACTGCACTATTAGCTGATTCTGTCGCTGCAACTCCATGAAGGTTTCCTTTTCCAAATGAAGAAGGGTCTTTAGATGCTTGTTTTGCAGATGCGTAACTCATGAAGGCAGCTGCAGTTGACCCTATACCTGGCATAGCACCTAAAACCGTTCCAATACAAGCACCCCTCAACATTGTATATCTACAAGACCAATACTCGGTGAAGCTTAATTGTTGATCTTCCTTTTTTTGATTTTTAGGAATTTGTATTGTTGGAAGAGCTTTTCCTCTTGCATTAGATAGCCTCTTGAGAATTTCTGAAATTGCAAGCATGCCTATTGCTACAGAAGCAAGAGGAAGCCCGTCGTAGAGTTCAAAATACCCAAAAAATAATCTAGGTGTTCCATGCTCAGGATCGAGACCGACAGTTGCAAAAAGCAACCCCAGTACTCCTGCAATTAGTCCCTTTATTAATGAGTCACTAATTAGTCCTGATATAATTGAAAAGGCACATATCATTAAAGCAAATTTCTCAACTGGACCCATTTTTAGAGCTAAAACTGCTAAAGGGGCGGATACTGTTATAAGAATTAAATCACTAAATGTATCCCCAGTAACTGATGAGAATAATGCCATTTTTGTAGCTTTATGATGCTTACCTTGTTTGGCAAGTGGGTGGCCATCTATCGCTGTAGCTGCAGAGTCTGGGGTTCCAGGAGTATTAATCAAAATGGCTGGTATTGCGCCTCCAACTGTACCACCCTTATTCACTCCTACTAAAAAGGATATGCCAATAAGAGGATCTAAAACAAATGTAAATGGGATTGCAATTGCAGTAGCCATTATTGGCCCAATTCCCGGAACTGCTCCAACAAACTGGCCTATCACAACACCCATTATAATAAATATAAAGTTTTGAAGACTAAATGCATCTCCTAAACCCAATAATATTATTTCAAGTTCAACCATAATTTTTTTAAGGTAAAAACCTTCCTAAAATTTGATCTACTGATAACCATATTAGAAAGGGTATCAAAAATACACCTAATAGGAGCCATAGAATTCTTCTTTCTCCTATAAACAACATAATTGTCAAAGAAAATACCGGTGCAGTAAGAATAAAACCAAAATTATGAAACCCAAATACAGCAATAAAGGCTACAAGCATAAAAATCCCTGACCATAGAATTTGATTAAATTGTAGATCAACTTTTCCTCTAGGAAATACAAACTGAACTAATCCAAAAGTTATTAGTAAGAAAGAACATATATTTGGCAAAGTCTGAGGACGAACCCAACCATAATCTAACTTTTCTATTTCAATTGGAAAGATGAAATATACAAGTGAAAGGCCTAAAAATATAACAAATGATGCAGATAGTCTGTTAACTAACATCTTTAAATACTGAAATTGTTTTAATGAAATTTAAAACAGGCTTAACTTTCAATTAGAAAGTTAAGCCTGATAAATTATTTACCAAAAAGAACAGCTATATTAGCTAAGCCATCAACCATCATTTCTTTAGTGTCATTAGGTCCAAGATTATTTGGTTTAAGTTTTAAAACATTTTGTATTACTTTTCTTACGTTCTCAGAGTTTATTGCTGAATTAAAAGCTTTTGCCAAAGCATCTTTAGCATCACTTGGTAATCCTACTGGAGCTGCTATATACCACCATGGATCAACGTAAATATCATAACCTTGCTCAATTAATGTCTGAGTGTCTGGGGCATAGTTATGTCGTCCTGCATTAACACTTGCAAGCATTTTTACATCTCCACTTTCTAAATACTGAATATGCGGACCACCATTAAAAGCAGCATCTATATGACCACCTAAAAGATTTTGTAACATCTCTGCACCACTTTCTGTAGAAACCAACTTAAATCCAGCTCCTGATTTTCCATCAATTAATTTCATAACAAGTTCCTGAGGTTTGGCATCAAAGCCAACTAGCGCACCACCCTTGCCTTTAGAATGTTCTATTAAACCAGCAATATCATCGTATGGTGCATCAGCTCTAGCTATCATAGCTAATTGAGCGCGAGTTACTGTAGCTAAATAATCAAAACTATCCAAATCAAAAGTCAGTTTATCACCTCTCATAACCAAGTTAATTAAAGTTGGCATACTAACACCCATACCAATTTTTAGACCATCAGGCTTTGCAACAGCAATTTTGGTAAACATAGCTATTCCACCACCACCAGGCTTGTTTTCCACTACAACTTTCCAGCCGTATTGATCTTCTATTTCTTTTCCGATAGCTCTTCCCAAAATATCAGTGGAACCGCCTGCTCCAAATCCTATTTGTAAATTAATTGGACCAGATGGTTTCCAGTCAGCAAATGCTGCAGTTGAAATAACAACTGAAAAACAAATCCCTAATAAATATTTTATGACTTTCATAATTTCCCCCAAATTCTAATTCATAATAATTCTTCATAAAAAAACGCTACTATGATTACACATTTTGTCAAATTTATAATGTAGTATTTTAGACTGGGAAATATATCATGTGTCAACTAGACCCGTTTCAACACCCTCAACTTTTATTTCCATCTTTTTTAGCCAGTCTGACATAGGTTTTATATCGTGATAATCCATAGGAGGTCTAACTGACCCATGATGGTGTGCAGGAACAGGCCAGGCCAAATCTGGGACAACTGCTTTCCTTTGCGTGATGTTTTTAGAGGTTATATTGTAAACACAAAGATCTTCTGCTAATGCAACTGGACCCTTCCAAAAATAACGCACATCATCTATAATAGGTACCCTTAAATCTTCAGATAACATTGTATGATAAATTACTCCAAGTCTTGGTTTACACATGTCAAACATTTTTCCCGCAGATCGAGGGGGGCAATGAACACCATGGCAAATATTTTGAGCTACTTGATATGGTAAATGTGTTTTTTCAGCGTACTGTTTTGCAGGTAGAAAAGCCTCGTGAATAATCAAGTCAGCATTTTGTGAATTTTCTACAAGAAATTGACTGGGCTTGCCATCTCCAAGATAAACAACTGAAAGATCATTCCAGTCCATCCTATAACTGACAGGGCCATCTATGCAGTGAATGGCAGGAAATGCAGAAATTTTAATATCATTCTCCTCAAAGATAACATGACCATTCACTGAATAATCAAATTCATTAAATTCAGTTTTCCATCCAGTTCCGGCGTTTACAGCTACACGGCGACTTGAAACGTCCCATGCCATTAAACGGTCAAAAGCATCACCAAATGCTTTTGTACCAAACTCAGGTTGCAAAGCAGAAGGCCCCCAAACACGTAAAGGCGAGAATCTACCTCGAACCATACCCATTCCATGCAATGAGGATAAATCACCAAAATGGTCAACATGTAAATGCGTTAGAAAAA
>CABYVI010000047.1 GCA_902522415.1 uncultured SAR116 cluster alpha proteobacterium
CTCACAGGTTCAGTGAAAATTCAACATACCCTTGCTCATAGAGGCTCTGAAAAGTTATGGTCACTACTTCATTCAGAGGATTATGTAAATACATTAGGCGCTATGACAGGTAATCAAGCTATGCAGCAAGTAAGGGCTGGCTTGAAAGCTATTTATCTTTCAGGATGGCAAATCGCTGCTGATAATAATTTATCTGGGGGAATGTATCCTGATCAATCAATATATCCAGCAAATTCTGGCCCCGAACTGGTTAAAAAAATTAATCGTACTTTATCCAGAGCAGATGAGATTGAAGTTTTGGAAAACGGCACCCCAGAAAGAGATTGGTTTGCCCCTATAATTGCAGATGCTGAAGCTGGTTTTGGTGGTGTTCTGAATGCCTTTGAAATAACGCGTAATTACATTGAGGCTGGAGCTTCAGGTGTGCATTTTGAGGATCAATTAGCTGCAGAAAAAAAATGTGGCCACATGGGAGGAAAGGTTCTTATTCCAGTCAAGCAGCATATAGCCAACTTAAACGCCGCAAGATTAGCAGCTGATATATCGGGCACACCTACTTTAATTATTGCCAGAACAGATGCCGAGTCAGCCAAATTAATTACTTCGGATGTTGATGAAAGGGATAAACCTTATCTAACTGGAGAAAGAACTGCTGAAGGCTTTTATACCTTAACACCAGAAAGCTCTTTTGAAAGATGTGTCACCAGAGGAAAAGCTTACGCGGAATATGCTGATCTAATTTGGATGGAAACATCAACACCAAATCTTGAACAAGCAAAAAAGTTTTCTGAAGCTATAAGAAAGGATAATCCTGACCAGTTATTAGCATATAATTGCAGCCCAAGTTTTAATTGGACAGCAAACCTCAGTAAAGACGATATAGCAAGGTTTCAGAGAGAACTCGGCGCAATGGGATATAAGTTTCAATTTATAACGTTAGCCGGATTTCATACACTTAATTATAGTATGTTTGAATTAGCCCATGGCTATAAAAAGAAAGGCATGACAGCATATAGCGAACTACAGGATGCTGAGTTTTTGGCAGAGAATATTGGCTATACAGCCCATAGGCATCAAAGGGAGGTTGGAGCTAGTTGGTTTGATGCAATCTCAGTTGCAGTGAAAGGTGGAGTTTCGTCTACGACAGCTCTTTCTGGTTCAACAGAGGAATACCAATTTCATAATGAACTTCCAGCTGAAGTAGCTGAATAATAAAATTATTTAAGAGGAATAAATTTATGTCAGATAATAAAATTACAATTATTGCTGAAAGCTTTGAAGCTGCAGCACTAGAGTTTCATAGAGGAAAACTTTCTTCCAAAGGCTACCGAATGGATGGGAAAATAACGTCTCAAAAGTTTGAGTACATGGATGGTGCTGAAAGAAAGGATCTTTTTGATGGAAAACCAATGTATTCAGTCTGCTTTATAAAAGACACTTAATATTTTGTTGATTTTTCATTAAAAAATATTAACAAATATCTTAGTGATGAGAACTTTTATTGGGATATAAATTTTGGAAAATAATACAGGGTTTACACCCGAAAATGAAATAAAAATACCTCCAATATACAGAATACCTCCACCAATTATACAGTCAATTAATTGGCTGTATAATTTCTTCTTTCCCTGGTGGATACTCTATTTCATTATGGCTTACCTTAGCTATCTGTTTATTCAGATAAATTCACAAATAATGTTAAATTTTGATCTTAAATTATTTTCTTTTATTTGGCTTAAAAACTTTTTCTTTTTATTTTTATTTGCTGGAGGTATTCATTGGTGGCTCTATATTCGCAAAAATCAAACTCTTGATTACAAGTATTATGCAAAATGGCCAACCGAAAACAATTCAAAGTTCCTATTTAAAAATCAAGTTAAAGATAACATGTTTTGGAGTATTGTAAGTGGCTGCACAATATGGACAGCCTTTGAATCATATGTACTGTGGCTGCAAGCAACTGGGGGAGTAACAGTATATTTGTGGAACGAGAAACCTCTTTATTTATTACTATGTACAATTTTAATGCCTTTTATTGGCGGCGTTCATTTTTATATAATTCATAGGATACTTCATATCCCAATAATTTATAAAATTGCTCATCAGTTACATCACAGGAATATTAATACTGGGCCTTGGTCAGGCATATCAATGCATCCAATAGAACATATTTTTTATTTTAGTATTATTATCTTATGGGCTTTTGTTCCTGCAGATCCATTTGTTGTTGTATTAACAGGAATTTGGTTTGGAGTAGGGCCCGCACAAAGTCATGCAGGTTTTAACAAATTAGTTTTATTTAAAACAAAAACTTTAGAATTTGCAGACCATTTTCATCATTTGCATCATAAACATTTTGAATTAAATTATGGAAATATTTATGCGCCTATTGATCCTATTTTTAAAACTTTTCATAATGGAAAAATATCCCCAAAGAAAAAATAGTCATTCACTTATCATATACTGAGAGTTTTCTAGCCAGTGAGAGTTTATTTCAACTCCCCAACCCGGTTCATTAGTTACCTCAATAAGTCCATCCTCAATTTTAAATGGGTCACCGTTAAAAATGTTTTTTTGCCATGGATAATAAGATTCATCTTCTATGCTAAACTCCAAATATTTGCCGGCATTTGGTATGGCCGTTAATAAATGCATTGTACATATTGTAACTAAAGATAAATTAGCAGCATGTGGTGTGCATGGCATACCAATTTGATGAGCCATATTTGCTACCTCTAAAGTCTTGTACATACCTCCCATATACATTACATCAGGTTGTGCAATATCAACTATTCTTTTACCTAAAGTAGATTTCCAAGTAGAGATATCACAATCTTGCTCTCCTCCAGCCACATCAATTCTGAGCGCATCTTTTACAATTTTAGTTTGATCATGTTCCCAGTATGGACAAGGCTCCTCAAAGTGACAAATGCCAAGATCACTCATAAATTCTCCTAACTCAATCGCTTTTAATGGACTAAAACAGCTATTACCATCTACAAGTTTATCAACCTTATCACCCAAGTCTTTGGAAAGAGTTTTAACAATATCTTTAGAACGTCCATCCCACTCATCTTTGTCTCTTCCACATTCAGAACCAACCCTAAATTTGAAAGCTGTTATCCCGAATTGGTCTCTTAATTTGCATAATCTTAAAGACTCATTTTTTGGAGTTATATCTCTTCTCATTGATGAACCATATACACGAATTTTTTTTGGACTACCTCCAATTAAACTTGCTACTGGCTTTTCCTTTAATTTTCCATATAAATCCCATAATGCTGTATCCAAACCTGACAAAGCCCTAAGTAAGTAAGAACCTGGAAACTTATGCTCCCTTTCCAAAATAATTTGCAAATGGTCAGAAAAGTTTGGTTTTTCTTCATCTAACTCAAAACCAATAGACCATGGTGCAACCTGCCGATGAAATATCTGAGTTGTTATATCAGCATTATAGGTAGACATTTGCCCCCAACCAATATCATTGGTATCGGTAATTACTTTTACGAAAGCTAAGTATTTTGTTGAAAAAGTCTCGATTTTTTTAATCTTCACAATAAATCACCAAAAAAAAGAGCGGTAAAAATTACCGCTCTAATTATTAAATAATTTTTTGGTTTAAGCAAACCACCAACGCTCCGTAATCTTACATCCATCAAGATGCCAGTTACCTGCAACAGTTGGTGAATGAGCAAGTCTCTTGTTATTAGCCGATACGTTTTGGCCGTATGACCAAGTAAGATAACCACCATCTTCATTCATAAGCCTTTGACACTCAAAATACATCTCATGTCTCTTCTTGTCATCAAGTTCACCTTTTGCAGCAGTAACAAGAGCGTTAAACGCATCTGCAGCTGGTGTATCTCTCCAAGCCATATCATTCCACTCAGAAGCAGCTATACAACAAGTTGAGAACATCCAGTCAGGTGTCGGCCTTCCACTCCAATATGATGTACACATTCCAACACCTGGCTTATTCCAAACATTAGACCAATAACCATCATTTGGCTCTTTCTTAACTTCAAGATTTATACCGCACTCTTTAGCTGATGCTTGAAGAAGTAATGCAACATCCACTGATCCATCAAGTGAAGCTCCTGAAGCATGAACAACAACAGGCTTATCACCAATACCAGTTTTCTTCCAATGGTATCTTGCTCTTTCAGCATCAAACTCTCTTTGCGCTAAATCAGTGTTAAAGTATTTCTGAGTTGGAGAAATGGAATGATCATTTCCAATTTGCCCGTAACCTAGCAATACTTTATCAACCATCTCTTGTCTTTTAGCAGCATACTTTATAGCAAGCCTGACGTCATTGTTATCAAATGGAGGAGTATCCAACCTCATTGCAAAAACCCTGTGTGTAGTACCTGTAATAGCCAATACATCAATATTTGGATTTCTATTTAAAAGCTGTGCTGTTGGTGCAGAAACGTCATCAATACAATCTACTTGATCTGTCATTAAAGCTTGCTGCCTTGCGGTTGCATCACCAACAATTGTTGTTTCGACAGCATCAAAGTGAGCATGACCTGCTTTCCAATAGTTTGGGTTCCTTGTGAATGATGCACTCACACCTGGGTTAAATTCTTTCAGAACATAACCAGCAGTTCCAATTCCAGCAAGTGGATCTTTTAGCTTACCATTAGAATCACCAATTTGAACTGGAGCATGATAATCACTCAACATAACAGGAAAATCAGAATTTGGGCCATTAAGTTCAATAACTAAATAATCACCATCTGCTTTAACGTCAGCTATTTCAGCTAGCTGCCCTTTTATTGATGATTTACTGTCATCACCACGGTGATGGTTAACAGATGCCATTAAATCGTTTACATCCAATGATTTACCGTTATGCCATTCAACGCCCTTACGAACTTTAAATCTCCATGTTTTAGCATCATCTGTTTCCATGGTTTCTGCTAATTCTGGATTAACTGAACCATCAGCACCAATTTCAACAATGTTATTATAAATAGAATAACCGTGAACTAGTTCTGATGTAGCTCCTGTAGAGACTGACATATCAAGAATATCTGTAGTTGTTCCAGAACTCATTGCAAGTCTTAATGTACCACCTTTTTTTGGCGATGCCATCACAGCAGATGACATTGAAGTAGCTGCTGTTAATGTTGCTCCAAGAGCCACAGCACCCTGGATAAAATCTCTTCTACCGATTTTACCAGAGGCAAATAGGCCTTTTAACTTTTCAATAGTATACACTTATTTTCTCCCTTAAGATTAATAAACTAAATAAAATTATTGATTAAGCTTAATAGACACTCAACAATAAATTTCTTATGGTTAATATCAATA
>CABYVI010000048.1 GCA_902522415.1 uncultured SAR116 cluster alpha proteobacterium
TTGAGGATGAATTAAATATCCATCCAATCTTGACATGCTGTAATCCTAATTGAAATCCAATAATTAAAATAACTAAAGATAAACTTAACAGCAATATAACTAATAAACTTTCTATTATTTTAGGTAATAACTGAGGAAGCATTTCAATAGATACAAAACCTCCCCACCTATAAGCAGATGGTGCTATTAATCCTGTCATCCATAACATAAGAAAACGGGCTAATTCATCTGGCCAAGGGAGAGCATTATTAAGGATATATCTGAAGAAAACTTGAAGAAGTATTACTAATACCATAATAAATATGGCTACCCATGCTATTTGTCGCCCAACTCTTAAGACAACAGTATTAAAAAACTCCAAAACCTTAAAAATTTTCAATAAAAATGAAATCTTTTACTCCCAAAATCAAAATTAATCGCTAGCTTTGTAACTATTAACTTAAAATTTGTTAAAGTCTAATATAAGATTTTAAAAATTGATTATAGTATTATAAAAAATTAAAGTACATTTTGCGAAATGCCAACTTATCCTGGTGAAGACAATCCTAATAAAGAAACTTTATTTTCAAAGCTAAGTATTAACTAAAGGAAATTAAGATGAGAAAAATTAAATATGGAATTATTGGATCCGGTGTAATGGGTAGGGAGCATATTAGGAACATTGAAATAATTGATAATGCTCAAGTGGTAGCTCTTTGCGATAATCACAAACAGTCAATTAATAGTAGTTTAGAAATAATTAACAATGAAGTAGAAGTTTTTGAAAATCATAAAGATTTGATTAGCGCCAATATCGTAGATGCTTATATAATTGCTACACCTAATTTTACACATATAGATATTTTGAGAGAACTATTAAAAACAAAAGCTCATTTATTAATTGAAAAACCATTGTGTACAACTGTTGAAGATTGTTTAGAATTTAAAAAAATTGCGAACGGTTATCCTGGAGTGATATGGACTGCAATGGAGTATAGGTACATGCCACCCGTCGCGAGGTTTATTGAAGAAATTCATAAAGGTACAATTGGTAATTTAAAAATGCTTAGTATAAGAGAGCATAGGTTCCCATTTCTTGTGAAAGTAAATGATTGGAATAGATTTTCAAAGAATAGTGGTGGGACCCTTGTTGAGAAATGTTGTCATTTCTTTGATTTAATGAGGTTAATAACTCAAGTAAGGAAAAGTATGGTCAGGGCCAGCATATCTTAAAATCCTGCTTTGTGGTATTATCTCACCGATTTCGATTTTAGAGCCTAAAGATGAAAGTGTATTTGGATAATCTTGATAATACGGATGATATCTAATTACTCTATCTGAATCCATATCAACACCAGCTAAACCTACTTCTGCCCCATATTCCTCAAACAAAGGCAAAGGTCTAGATTCAATAATACCGCTTATATAATCACTTTGAACTTCTGATAAATCAGAGGCTAAAATTACTCTTTGAGCCCTTCCAATTGCTTCAGCAAAATATAGGTCCATTTCTTCTTCGGATGTTTCGGAAAAAATTACATCAAATATGATTTGACTTGCACCATATTGATCTAAAATATCAACTAAATCACCGTGTATCCACCTTGGCCATGGCCATCTTCCAACAGATTCATCTAAAGCTGAAAAAGAGCTATCATCTATACCAACAACTACAATTTCTCCAGAAGTTTTTTCTGAAGCTAAAAAATAATTTAAAACATCTATACTAATTCTCTGAAGAGCGGCATTTAGAATAAAAATTGTTAAAATTGCACCTACAATTGAAGAAAGCAAGGCAACATAAAACTGCTTACCTACTAAATTCATTAAAAGAATATCCTATACTTATATGAAATTTTATGGTCATTGCTGTCATCAAATCCACCAGAAACGCCAAGGGACATCTGTCCATTAGTATTTTTTAAGCCCCTAACAAACTTGAAATCATATAGATCTTGATCAAATGGCACCCCCATAGCAGTTCTTACTAATGACTGTTCTGACTTAATTCGGCCAGACAAAATACCTCCATATGCTGATCTAGTAAAACCAAAGTATAATAATGTTTCTGGAAGATTTACAACTCGGCCATATAATCCACCTTGATCAAAATTTGGATGATTTATTTCATCTGCTTCCCAAATCTGAATTCCTGATGAGAAAGACCAATTATTATTATATGATTTTTCAATTGTTATTCCAGTTGTAATAAAGTCAGCCGCAGCAAAATCACTACTAGCGTCAAATAGTTCATTTACGTTAGGATTTTCATATTTATCAAGCGTAAAATTTTCCAAAAGGTCCGCATTCCATTGTTCTCTTAAAACTTTATAAATTGGATTATTATAAATTTCAAAAACGTCGTGATATGCGAATAAATGTAGGCTATTGTTTAGTTTTCTAGAAAGCCTTAAAGAACCCTGTTTTATTCTTCCACCTGGATTCATAAATTCAAAACGGGTTGGAACACCTGCCGTATCTTCTATTGACAATGAAGCCTGGCTTAATGGATGATAATCTTCAATATATGCGATACGGACATTATTATCTCCAAAACTAGAAGAAAGACCTACTGAAGGCCTGAAGAAATTTTTATCTGCATTAGACATGAAAGGTGTTTGCAAACCACCATCTAGTAGTAAAGATTGATCAAAATCATGTTGATAGTTATACCCTCTCAAGCGAATATAAGCTTTTCCAATATTAAACTCCCTTTCAAGGGTCCCAGTATAAAGAAAATCATATTCGGTATTATCTATGTTTTCATTGCGAGTTGAATAATTACCTTTTGTTGCACTCAAGTCAGTACAATTACCGCCCGATGGATGGTTTACTAAATAATTAGAAGTTGCGTTTCTATTAGCTACTTCTATACTCCAAGAAATAATTCCATAATCAGTTTTCCTTCCTAACTCGGCAAAACCACCTTCAAAAGCTGATGTTTCCTGATTATCTTTTCCTCTACAACCTCCCTCAACAATAATATCAACATTTGCGTCACCAGCTTCAAATCCAAGATGAAAAAGTCTTGTAAACTCATCAACTCTTTTTGATGATCCATAATCTAAGCGAAGAGTATTATCTCTTACAGGATAAGAACTATCAGAATAAAAAGGAACAATATTAGCAGTAAAAAATTTATTTACATCAAAGTTTTCACGCCAACCTAAGCCCATAAATCCAAGAGCAGCTATTGAATTATCAGTATCATCAGTTGGATTGTAAGAATCTCTCTGGACACCAAAAGCACCTATGTCATAAAGATAACTATATTCTTTATCTCCTTCAACTTTTCTACCATTTTTACCAAATTTATAGGAGAAGTCGTAATCTTCTGCACCTCCAGCAATTCCGTATTCCGTATAGCCATACTCGCCTTGTTTAAGTATTACATCCGCTGCATCTCTTCGAGAGCCAAAAGTCTGGCTGTCTAAAATAAAACCAACAATATATTTTGAGTTTCTTTCTAAATTACTTTCTGCAGTAGCTGCCTCAAATAAATAACTACCAGCCCATGCTGTTTTTTTAGTTTCAATTGAAGCCTCAAGAGCTTGCATTGGCAAACCAACTTCTAAAAACCTTCTTCCAACATTTGCACCACCCTGTTGATCATTCGCAAGCTGACCATAAGTTCTTTCACTTCCAGATTTTTCCTTTACTTTTTCAGCTTGTGATATTGCTTTCTCAGTTTGAAAAAGACCAGCATGTATCTGAGACGCAATTATATTTGGAAGGGGATCATTTGGATCTAAACTTTCTGCCATTTCAAGCTGACGAAAGGCAATTTCAGGTTCACCAGCATGAAGATGCGCAACAGCTAAAAACGCATATGCTCTGGAATAATTTCTTTCTAGAGATGTAGCATCTATAAGTAACGACAAAGCTTCATCAGGCTTACCTTTTTTTAGTTCAATAATTCCAGCAGCAGTGTAAGATTCAAAATCTGCATTTCCGCTCTCGAAAAGAGTTTCCAAAGCCTTAGAAGCTTCAAATAAATTATTTCTTAAACTATAAAACTCAGCTTTACGAGCAATCGTTGAAAGATTTTTTGAATCTAATACTTCTGCTTTTTGTAGCCATAAATTAGCTTCATCGTATTTGCCAATTGTCATTGAAACTGATGCAAGTTTTAGTAAAGGCAATAACCAGTGTTCTGCTAAAATATGAGCAGATTTATAATACTGATATGCTTGATCTAAATTTCCAGCAGCCTCTTCTATCTCACCAAAAGCAAAGGGGAGGTGAACCGACTTAGTATCCAGCTTGAGCAATTCAAATGCTAAATCTCTTGCATCATCAATTTTACCCAGTGAAATTAGTTGCTTCACTCTAATAAAATTACTTGAAAAATTGTTTTCTAAATTAGCTAAAATTTTTGATGCTTGTTTATCCTCTCCAAGAGCTAACATACACTCAACTTTTAAAAGATCTAACCAATTGGTCCATTCTTTTGACCAATTATCTGGTGGAGTGTATTCAAGAATTTTTCCAATTTCATCATTATTGGCAAATCTAACTAATTTGTGTAATCCTGGAGGAATTTTTTTATGTTCTTTAGGTAAAATCCCTTTTTTGAGACTTTTTGCTAACAAACTATCACTACTTTTAAGATTTTCTGAACCTGCTCCAAGTCTCCTTATAAACGACCTTGATTTATCTGAAAATATTTCCACGGGTAAGTATGCTAAGGGCTCTACACGATATCTATATACAAATTGTAAATACTCTTCTGGATTTACTAATTTGACTAAAGTAATTTGACCAGATTTACTAACTGAAGCAACAGATCCTGATTCAACACTTTTATTATCACCACTCGAAGATGCAAGTTGAATTGTGCCTTCCATTACTGCAAGCGATGATTCTCCATTATCATCAACCTCTACAACCCACTCTGTTCCTCTTATAGAAGCGACTGCATTAGGCGCATTGATTTTTAATTCTACAGGTTTTTTATTAGTCTTTGACCACAGTTTTCCGAGTTTAAGTTTTACTTCAGATTTTTTTTCTTTTGACTTTAAGAGCAATTCAGAATTTTTAGCAATTCTTGTCTGAGTTTTGTTAGGCAGAACTAAAGCTGCAGATGCAGATGGCCCTGTTCTAATCCATGTCCCAGAATTGATTTTTTGAGGAGGTGAAGCCTCTTGCCAAT
>CABYVI010000049.1 GCA_902522415.1 uncultured SAR116 cluster alpha proteobacterium
GAAAAAAGGGTATTCAGAAACAAAAATTGCATTTGGTGAATGGGAATATGTAAAAACTGTGACTGAATGGAGAAATTTATGTATGCTAGGATAATTAATATAACTGCACAAAGTGAAACACAACTCACTATGTGGCAAGAAATGTTTAAAAATATTGGTTCAAAAAACTTAACAGAATTAGGAGCAATTCAAATAACCCTAACTAAAATTTCTCCAAATAAAGCAGTTTTAGTGAATATTTATAAAGACAAAAATACTGCTGTTAAAGTATTCCAAAACACGAAAGACAAAGTTTCTGAATTAAGTAAGTTATTGAAAATGGAAATCAATGAAGGTGAAGTTGTTTTCAGTCAGAATTCATTAACACAAGAATAAAAAGAGTTACATGATAAATGAAAAACTGTGAAGTATGTGATGCGCCATTCAAGACTCTTTATAGAGTTAAATGGGAACTATTCCATTTGAGATGGATACACATTTGCAAAAATTGTGGGAAACAGATTAGACAAGTTTATGGTGATGCACTTATCTATGGTGGTAATACAAATTATCCTATGGGTTTCTTTAACGTTAAAAAAAGAATATTTCAACCAAAAGAAAATCCTCCAAAAAATTATTTTTTATTGTTTAAGTTAAATGCGAACTCGTTTTAAAGACTGCTATCTTTGCAAAAATGCAAAGGAGGTTCTTTATCGTTGTAAGTTTCATAATCTAAAAGATTGGGTGTTTTTATGCGGAAAATGTCTTAATCAAGTTAAACTAGAATTTTACGAAACTTATAAATATGGGGGAACTTGGAAAAGTAAAAAAGGGTAATGTTAATACCTACTACCTTAAGACACCTAAAACACCCTCTGAATCACTTAACCTACTTCTCCCTAATTGGTACATAAAACTACTGTATGGGATAAGAGAGTCATTAAAATAAGTGCCACTTATAATCCGTAATCTATCGCAGTACACATTAATATATTACCCCCAAGGGGTAGGCACATGCAGATGATGGTAATTGTTATTAGACGTAATTAAAAAGTAGAAAGTAAAAAAATTCTACCCTTTCATAAAAAGTATAAGAAATATTATTGCTTTGTTTAACATTTAATATAAGCTCACATTATGGGAAATAGTATAACTTCTTACAAACTTTATGGCATACCTTATTTAGGTTCAATGGCTATTGAATTATTAATGGAAGAGGCAGGTATAAAATATGATATTATTTTTCCAACTCCAGAGGAAAGAAATTCTGTAGAGTTTAAAAAGATTTCGCCTAGAGGATTAGTTCCTGTTTTGATTACCCCTAGTGGACAATCTATTTTTGAGGGACCTGCAATTATTAATTTTTTGTTAGAAACACATAATACCAATTTAATCGCCCCTATTGGTAACCCTGATAGAGCTACATGCTTTCAATGGCTTTCTTTCCTCTCTACAGCATTATTAAATGCAAACAACCGTTTTTTCTTTCCTGATAGATATGGCTCAACAGAAAATGTCATCAAAGAAAAAGCTGAGTTAGATAGGAAGGTTTGTTACGATATATTAGAAAAACATGTTGGAGGTTTCTTATCAGGAAAAAATTGTGGAATTGCAGACTTTTACTTTTATGTTTTAATGAACTGGGATGAAAATAAAACAGATGAACTAGCCAAAAGGTCCAATCTTGAGAAAATATTTAATCAGGTTAATGAAACTGCATCAGTTCAAAGAGTGCTAAAAAATCAAACTTTTTAGAATTAAATAACTCAAATTTGTCTTGCCTTATTAAATGCTAAAGGTAAGTTAGTCATAAGAAAATTCAATGATATAGTAAAAGAAATAACCTACAAATAAAAAAACAAACAATTAATTTTAACTTTTTTTTGAGGTAAAAAATGAATACATCACAAGATAGAGCAAATAGAATAAGTTCATGGTCTGCAAGAAGTAGAGACCTTCTTTGGATTATGTCTACAGTAATTATTTCTCACCTAGTTTTGATCACAATAATAGGATTTGAGTTAACAAATGCATACATTCCAGCGAGTGTTTATCTTGTTTTTATGACTGTAATGGGAATAATGGGTTCCTTAGATGCTATGGATGATATCGCTGTTCAAGCAGATGATGCTGATGACGAGGAGAAAAAAACAAAAGCATGGAAACGTTTTAATGAAACCCAATGGGGTGGATTTAAAGGTTTACTTATAGGGTGGTTTGGGCTCACAGCATTAGCAGAGCTTTATATTATGTGGATTGTATAAATTCTAATTTAAATATCTAAGCTATCGAAATTCTCATTAATATATATTACTCCTAAGTGGGTGTGGCATATGCGAAGATAAGTGAAATTTCATTATCAATATTTTCTTTCATTAATTATAAGTAAAATATTTATTAGTGTTACATTAACCTATAGTGATAAATGTTAATTTATTATCTAAACTGTGAACGATTATATTCCTTATATTATTTAATTTTTGATTTGTTCAAAAGCTAATGCAGCGACTATATGTATTCTGGTTGACTCACCCCCATTTATAGCTGTGTGGTACCCCCTAGTATCTGTAAAATAAACGGAACCATCAGCTGGTAAATGTGTTAAATGGTGATTTATAATAAATAGAGAACCTGGGTTTGTTTCAATTGGAATATGGATTCTAGGTTCTGGGTCTCTATGCCATGAATTACAATTATATATTCCTTTTGATAAAATTCTCATACGACCAATTGGAAATCTTTTTATCAATTCAGTGTAAACCTCCTCAAAGTAGGTTCCTTTGAGTTTTGGATTAAATTCAGAAAATTGTTTTTCCTCAATTAGTTTTTCTCTAGGTTCTTCTTTATAACGTTTATCACCTCTAATCCAATATCTTCCAGACAAATCGTTATCAGTCCACTCCTTTTGTCCAGGTCTTTGTGTCAAAGGGTATACACCAAAACCGTTCTCGTTTTGCTTGTTTTGAGATTTATTCTTTGACTGTAATATTTTAAGATCATTTCTAAGTTTTTTAATGTCAAACCTAAGCTTTAATTTGTGAATCCCTGGCCCAGGAATAAATTCAGTAACCCTACTATAGTCAGGGACTTTAGACATAGCCTGCTCTATAAATTTAACGTCCTCATCAAAAATATCTTGCATAATAATTGCTTAACCCTTTTAAAATTTAAATAATTCAATATTAGGTTTTATAATAATTATGAAATTTATATAAATTAAAAATATTATTATTTTTAGAGGAGATAAAATGTCTATTTATATAGTTCTTGGCAAATATTCAAACAGTGGTGCCGAAGGTCTAATTGATGGTTCCTCAGATAGAAGAGCTGCAATGGAAAAACTTACAAAAAGTGTAGGAGCAAAGCTAATAGATTACCATCTAACGAGAGGTGTATATGATTTTTGCCTTATAACTGAAGCTGATTCTTTTGATATGATTGCTGCAATGAACTTAAAAGCAAAAGCTGTAGGAACTCTTAGTGAAATAGATACATTAGAGTCGATTAACATAGATAGTGTTAGACAAGTAGCAAGAAGTGTAGACTTTTCACCCCCTACAAAAGATTAGAAGTAAATAAACAAGTTTGGTAAAATAAATGACAAAGAAAGATATTAATGAAACTGCATTCCTTAATAGTCTATTTATGGATTTTACAAGTGGGAATGAACTTGAACTATTTCTTAAATCTCTTGATGAAATCTGGTCGGAAGACCTTTATTCTCGCTTATCAGATGCAGGTTTAATCAGACATGTCATATCAAAGGTATGGAATAAAGAACAGCATAGAATATCTATGGTCTTTGAATATGATAGTAAAGACGGTTATCAAAGATGCCAGGCAATTATTGATGAAGAGTTTGGTGTTGCAATCAAAGAAAAGTTAAAAAAATTTGTTTTTAAAATACATAATAATAGAGGTGTTGTCGTATCAGAATTTGTAAGGTCGAACTTTTGAGTTTTTAGCATTTATTTTTTTAAAAATTTTTAGAGGACTTCACTCATTATACTGATATTATTTAATTTGTTATTTCGTTGATATACTAATTGATGAACAAAATGTGTATGTTGACACATTTACTTAGATACATGAAATGAGGGTATTGCATATATGCACGTAATAGTGTTTCACTTATACAATACAGTACTATTCTACTTGCGCGTCATTATTTTTTATTAAGATGTTGCAATATTAATATTTTAAATAATTATTTTATACTGATTTGCCCATTTAATACTGATTAAAAAATTTAGGAGCAATATATGCCAAGAGTGAAAAATCTTTCACCAAAAGATATAAAAAAAGAAAATATGGATGATTTTTTAAAATTTAAGGAGATATTTTCTGGTTTTGACAATCAAATTTCTATTTATTCGCATTCGCCTATAGGAATGAAATACTTGTATGGAATGTCACACGAAATTAGTAAAAATAGCACAATTCCAAAAAGACTAATTGAAATTGCCGTTGTGGCTGCAAGCTATCAAAATAAGTGTAAATATTGTGTAGTGCATCATTCATCCATACTAGCAGATTTAGGCTTGGATAAAGAGTCAATCGCAAACATAACAAAATTAAAACCTAAAAGGTTAAAAGAGGTAGAAGTATTAGTCAGAGATTATGCTTTATCAGTTACAGATGAGGCGTGGAAAATTAAGGACAGTTTATTTAAAAAGCTTAAAGCTTATTTTTCTGAGGCTGAAATTGTTGAACTCACAATGAGAATTGCTTTAACCGGATTGTTTAACAAAGTAAATCAAGCATTAGAAATTGAAATGGAAGAGGGCTTAATGGCTGAACTTATGAATAAGGGCGTTTCAACAGAAAATCTAAAAGAAATAAAGTGACTTAACTTATAAAATGTAAATGGGTATATAAAATATTTATTGTAATAAATTTATATACCCCAGTAAAAAAAGAGGTATCTGCAAACTGAAGTTTGTTAAGATTGCTCTATCCGAACTTAAGTAACCAGCTAATGCCCAACCAAATGCACCTAAACCATGTATAAATATATTTAATGGATAAAAATTAAAGTTTGTTAACATTATTCCAGTTAAAACTAG
>CABYVI010000050.1 GCA_902522415.1 uncultured SAR116 cluster alpha proteobacterium
TATTAAATTCATATCTTGTTTCTTTATGATTTTTAGTCCCAACTTCTCCCTCATCTCATTAAACCAAAATTCTTCATACATTACGGGGAATTTGTCAATTTCCTCCTGGGCCATTTGGATGCTTTTTTCTTTATTGTCTGAAAATAATGGAAGTAGACAATTAGCAAGCTGGACCAAATTCCATTGACCTATAAAAGGTTGGTTCTTGTAGGAGTATCTTCCAAATGTATCTATTGAGCTAAAAACAGCATCTTTTTTAAAAATGTCCATAAAAGCACAAGGTCCATAGTCTATTGTATCTCCAATTATAGAACAATTATCAGTATTCATAACACCATGTATAAAACCAACACTCATCCACTTAGCAATTAAGATTGCTTGTTTTTTAGCTACTGATTGAAAAAAATCAAAATATTTACGTTTCTTGTTAATTATTTTAGGTAAGTGTCGATTAATAACGTAGTCAGAGAGGTCTTTAACTAAATTATATTTTCCCTGAGATGCAAAATATTGAAAAGTACCCACTCTTATATGACTTTTGGCAACTCTAGAAATTATTGCCCCTGGTAAAATAGTTTCTCTCCTAATATTTTCTCCAGTTGTAGCTATCGTTAATGCAAGTGTTGTAGGTATTCCTAAATTATACATTGCGTGACTTAGAAGATACTCTCTGATAACAGGTCCAAGGGCAGCTTTCCCATCTCCATTTCTAGAAAAGGGAGTAATTCCAGATCCCTTTAACTGAATGTCCCAGCGTTCATTTTCTTGACCAACAATTTCTCCAAGAAGTATTGCTCTTCCATCTCCTAATCTGGGCACCCAATTACCAAACTGATGGCCAGCATATACCATTGATAATGGATTGGAACCTTCTAGGATTTTTGATCCAGTTAAACAAGCAATGCCTTCATCGCTCTTTATCCATTTTAGATTAATGCCTAATAGTTTAGCTACGCTTTTATTAGAAGATACTAATTCCGGTTTAGGTGGTATAGAAGGTATAACATCAGCGTAAAAATCTTCATTAAGATTGTGAAAACTGTTTTCAAAATTTATCATATATATTAATCTAAAAAGTTATATATATTCAAATAACAAAGGAATGTAAAATTACAAACTCAAAAAAATTCTTAAATCAAGTTTATAAATATAAAACTGATAGTGAAACAAAAGAATTATATAATAATTGGTACTTATCATATGACGAGGAGCTGACAAATAATAATTATGTTACACCAAAAAGATGCTCTGAGGCCTTAGAAAGGTATTTATTTGATAAGCAAGGAGATATTCTTGATCTAGGTTGTGGAACAGGTTTATCTGGAAATGAAATTATATCAAAGGGATTTAATCAAGTTGATGGTACAGATTTTTCTGAAAAAATGCTAAATGAAGCAGATTTAAAAAAAATTTACCGCAATCTTTTTTTACATGACCTAAATAGTGATGTTTACAATTTTGAAAACAAATACGACGCCATAGTTGCTGCAGGTGTTATAAGTCCCAATCATGCAAAGCCTAAAGCTTTAAAAAATTGTATTGAATTTATTAAACCTAATGGTTTAATTATATTTTCACTTAATGATCATGCTTATAATGATACAGATTTCTTAGATGAAATACATTCAATTATCGATGACTCTAATCTTAAGATATTAGAAAAGAAATATGGTGATCATTTATCAAAAATAAGTCTAAAGTCATGGATTTATGTAGTCAAAAAATAAAAATTATTTAATTTTTATATTTAACTTGATATTTTAAAAAATATTAATTATTAAAGTCACAAATTCACACAACAAAAAGGTTCTTTAACCATCTGGTGAGCCTAAAGGCTTGATTTTTGTTGGACGTATAACCAGAAAAGGAAATTTTATGACCATACCCACTTTTACATTAAGACAACTATTGGAGTCTGGTGTCCACTTTGGACATCACACACGAAGATGGAACCCAAAAATGGCACCTTATATTTTTGGTGTAAGAAATAATATTCACATAATGAATTTAGAAGAAACAGTTCCTCTTTTATCTCAAGCTCTACAAGCCATAAGAGAAGTTGCTGCATCGGGAGGCAGGATTCTATTCGTTGGCACCAAAAAATCTTGTTCAGATGTAATTGCTGAATCTGCTCAATCATGTGGCCAGTATTATGTTAACCATAGATGGTTAGGCGGAATGATGACAAATTTTTCAACTGTATCTAATTCTATTAATAGGTTGAAAGATTTGGATGAAAGACTTGCAAGTGAAGAAATAAATGCTTTATCAAAAAAAGAAATCCTAAAAATGACTAGAGATAGAGATAAACTTAATAATTCTTTGGGTGGAATTAGGGATATGGGTGGGTTACCTGATATGCTCTTTGTAATCGATACGATAAAAGATTCAATTGCAATAGAAGAAGCTAAAACTCTAAATATACCTGTTGTAGCAGTACTCGATAGTAATTCTAACCCTGATGGCATTGATTATCCAATACCTGGGAATGATGACGCATTACGCGCAGTATCACTGTATTGTAATTTAATTTCAGAATCAATTATTGATGGACTTCAAGCAGAATTGCTTAAACAAGATAAAGAAGTTGACCTTGTTGAAAAATTACCACCAGAAACAGAAGTAAATGATGCTAACAATAATGAAATAGATCAAACTGCAAATAATAATTCTAAACCTGAAGCCGATAAAAATAAAGATGATAGCCCTGTTGTAAAGGTTACCAAAAAGGCAAAACAGTTAGATCCTAAAGAAACTAAAAGTAAAAAAAGCTCAGTTAAAGCAAAAACTGAAACAAAAGAAAAAGCTGACAACAAAAAAACTTTAAGTCAAAAATCTTCAAAAGAAGTTAAAGTCAGTGCTGATAAAAATATAGGCGAAGATCAAGTTAAAAAATAAATTTTTTATTTACGATAGTTAATTATTTGAGGAAAAAAAATGTCAATTTCGGCACAAATGGTAAAAGAATTAAGATTAAAGTCTAGCGCTGGCATGATGGATTGTAAAAAAGCACTCACTGAAACAAACGGTGACATAAATGCTGCTATTGATTGGTTAAGAAAAAAGGGGTTAGCAACAGCTTCAAAGAAAGCTGGAAGAGTGGCATCTGAGGGTTTAATTGGAATTAAGTTAAAGAATAAATCTGGTGCTATCGTTGAAGTTAATTCAGAAACTGATTTTGTTGCAAGAAACGAAGAATTTCAAACCTTCGTAAATGATATTTGTAATGTCGCATTAGAAAATGATGCAGATTTAAATAAAATTTTGTCTTCAAATTTTCCTGGAAGCAGTAAAAATGTGCATGACACTTTAACTGATAAAATTGCTAAAATTGGAGAGAATATGTCTTTAAGGAGAGCTGATATGCTTTCTGTAACAAATGGAGCAGTTATAGGGTACATGCATAATGCAGTAAAGGATGACCTAGGTAAAATTGGAGTTTTGGTTGCTTTAGAATCAAATGCAGATGCATCACAGTTAAATAAATTGGGGAAAGAATTAGCAATGCATATTGCTGCAACTTCACCATCTAGTATTTCAATAGATGACTTATCAAGTGAATTGGTTGATAGAGAAAGAAAAGTTTTAATTGATCAAGCCATGTCATCTGGAAAGCCGGAAGAGATAGCAAAAAAAATGGTTGAAGGTAGGTTAAGAAAGTTTTACTCAGAAGTAGTTTTGTTAGAGCAAATTTTTGTTATTGATGGTGAAACTAAAGTAGGGGATGTAATAAAGAAATTCTCAAAAGATATAAATGAAGAAATTAAAATTAAAAGTTTTATTAGATTTCATCTAGGTGAAGGCATTGAAAAAGATACAAAAAACTTTGCTGATGAAGTTGCTGATCAATTGTCAGATTAATTAATTTTATTTTAATATATAAATTGTTAAAATTTTATCATATTATCGATAAAAATTATAAAGCATGATATATGAAATTAAAATATAAAAGAGTTTTGCTCAAAATTTCTGGTGAAGCTTTAATGGGTGATCAATCATTCGGAATTGATCCATCGACAGTTTCAAGGATTACTAAAGAAATAGAAACCGTAGTTAGATTAGGTGTAGAAGTTTGTCTAGTGGTTGGTGGTGGAAATATTTTTAGAGGAATTTCTGCTGAGGAGGCTGGAATAGAGAGAACTACTGGTGATTACATGGGAATGTTGGCTACTGTAATGAATGCTTTAGCTATTCAAAATGCTTTAGAATTAATTGGTATCAATACTAGAGTTCAATCAGCTTTACCTATTTCCTCAGTTTGTGAAACGTACATTAGGAGGAGAGCTGAAAGGCATATAGAAAAGGGTAGGGTAATAATATTTGCTGCAGGTACAGGAAACCCGTATTTTACAACTGATACAGCTGCCGCTTTGAGAGCTTCAGAAATGAAGTGTAATGCTATGTTTAAAGCAACAAATGTCGATGGTGTTTATTCAGAGGACCCTAATAAGAATATTAATGCTAAAAGATATGATGAACTCAAATATATGGATGTTCTTGGCAAAGACTTAAAAGTTATGGATGCTGCAGCCATATCACTGGCTAGAGAAAACAATGTTCCTGTAATTGTTTTTTCAATCCATGAAAGAGGAGCATTTTCACAAGTTGTTGCTGGAAAAGGAAAATTTACAATAATTAAGTAAATATGGAGATTGGAATGGCATTTGACGAAAATGATTTGAGAAGAAGAATGAACGGAGCAATAAATTCTCTAAAGGATGAGTTTATAGGCTTAAGGACGGGAAGAGCTTCCACCGCTTTACTTGATACTCTTAAAGTTGATGCTTATGGAAGTAAAATGCCTATAAATCAAGTGGCTTCATTAAGCACTCCGGAAGCTAGATTGATTTTAATTCAGGTTTGGG
>CABYVI010000051.1 GCA_902522415.1 uncultured SAR116 cluster alpha proteobacterium
GGTGAAGACTTTTTTAAAAATATTAATGAAAGCCTTTTTGGTCTAAAGGAGATGAGAATTTTAGGTTTTATGGAATTCTTTCGAAGAAAATCAGTTAAAACTTGTAGAAATCTAAATTGGATAAATGAAAAAAGGCAAGTAATAATGATTTTACCAAGGCAAATATCAGAGTTTTTTCTTATTAGTATTTTAATAATTTTTGTCTTATTTAAGATCAACTCTCCTAATTTAACTGAAATAATCCCAAGTCTTTCAGTTTTTGCATTTGCTACTTTGAGAATTCTCCCAATAATTAATTCTTTTTCTTTAGCTCTTCTAAATTTTAGGCATGATTATGATGTGCTTAAAAGATTATATGTTGATTATAATTTTATAAAAACAAATACAGAAGATAGATATGATAAAGAGATTGAGGTTGAAGATGATTTTAAAGAAGTCGAATTGAGAAATATTGACTTCTCATATTCAAATAAAAAAACAATTTTAAAAAAAATATCATTTAAAATTAAAAAAGGAGAAATGATAGGGATAATTGGTTCTTCTGGATCAGGTAAAACAACTTTAGTTGATATAATAATAGGTCTTATAAAGCCTACAAATGGAAACATTTTTATTAATGGTAAAGAATCTTTAGATGCATTTAGAAACTTTCAGAAACAGATTGCATATATTCCTCAAGATACTTTTATTATAGATGATACTATTAAAGCTAATATAGCTATTGGTATCAATGAAAAAAATATTAATGAACATTCTTTAAAAAAATCACTTCAAATGTCAAAAGTGAATGAATTTATTGACCAATTCCATAATGGCATTAATGCAAGAATTGGTGAACAAGGATCCAAAATATCAGGTGGTCAAAAACAGAGAATAGCTCTTGCAAGAGCATTTTATCATCAAAAAGAATTTATAGTTATGGATGAATCTACGAGTTCATTGGATACAAACATTGAAAATAGTATAATTGATTCAATTAAAGATATTAAAAATAAAAAAACAATAGTAATCATTGCACATAGATTATCTACTTTAAAATATTGTAATAGAATTTATAAGATAGAGAATATGAAAGTAAAGTGTTTTGATAACTATAATGAAGTTCCTAAAAATTAATTAAAAACTTTTTTTTATATATTTATTATTGTAAAAATTAAATATTAATAATTTTTTTATAATCTAATGTTCATTAACAAGTATATGGAGTTTAAATGAGAGCTTTAATTATTACATGGGAAAACTTTCAAGATCAGGAAGTTGTTTATCCTTACTATAGATTAAGAGAGGATTCAAATGAAAAAGATGTCATTATAATGTCTAATGTTTTGGGACGATTTCATGGTATAATGGGAGTCAATATGGAGTCACACTCACTCTTGAGTGAACTAGATGATGATAAAAAATATAAATATTACCTTGATAGTTTTGATTTATTAGTCTTACCAGGTGGTGTTAAGTCTCTTGAAAAATTAAGACAAGAAAAAACAGTAATAAATTTCATTTCCGAATGGAACTCCAAAAATAAAATAATCGCAAGCACCTGCCATGGTGCACAACTTTTAATTTCAGCTAAAGCAACTCAAGGAAAAAAGATTTCAGCCTATTATAGTATAGAAGATGATGTAAATAATTCAGGAGCAACATATATAAATGCTCCAGTTGTTATAGATCAAAATATAGTTTCATCTCCTCATTATAATTGGATGGGAGAATGGATGAAGGCAGCTATAGATAAAGTTAAAGAATAACATACATAAAAAACTTTTATTCTATAGAGAGTTATGGTTTCAAATTAATACTAAAATATCATTTCAGTTTGCTTTATTAACATCAAAAAGATTATTTTTTTTCAAAAAATTTTGAAAATAAGGTTTAAGCATTAAAGATCCATTTATTGTCAAATGACCATCATCAAAATAATGGATTTTGTCTAAAACTTTATAAGAGCAAGTCTCATTGTTGCAAAACAGGTCATGTGGGTCCCAATCAAAAACATGCTCATATTTTTCTGATACTTTAGAAAATAATAATTCCATTGGTTTTCTATGTGCTTTTGATAATTTTTTAGGAATCATGCATAAACTATAACCATTTAAAATTTCTTGCATTATACATGTTGATACAATTTTAAAACCAAGTATTGGAATGTCATGTATCAATATTAGTTTAGCATTTCTGTCTGAGATACTTTTGATCAAAATTTCTAAGTTTTGTTCAGCAATATTTCGAAATCGAACTGTTTTATTTAGAGCACCATCATTATCAAGATTTATATAGTCTCTAATAAATTTCCTTTCTCCAATATTGTAGAAGTATGTTCTATTAATAGTTAAAATAATAACATCATTTTTAGAAACATTATTTTTAATAAAATTTAACTCATTACTAATGTTTCCTAATAGGAATGGCCCACCTGTCATATATGAAAAATTAAGCTTTGTTTCTTTTGAGATAGAGTCAAGCATAGGTTTATGATTTAGAGCATGAGAGTCTCCAAAAAGATAAATATGTGGGAAATCGGTAAATTTTTTATTATTATACAAACAATTTTCTATATTATTTTTATTCCACTCTAAATTATGGCATTTAGCATTTTTCAAATCATTTTCGGGGAGGTTATCTGAAATTGAAGAAAATATAAAAATACTATTTAAGAAATTGTTACTTAAGATTGATTGACTGAAGAGTAAACCTAAAAACATAGTAAAAACTAATAGTCTTTTTGGATGAATATTTAAGAAGATAAATTTATATTTTTGTAAATAAACTTGTTCAACAAAATAATAAGAAAAAAAGGAAATACATAAAAGTAAAGAGAAATAAATAAAAATTAAAAGATAACCTTTATCAATAAAAAACCATTGCAAGAAAATTAATAATGGCCAGTGCCAAAGATATGTAGAATAAGAAATCCTTCCAAAGGATGATATTAAATTAGGTTTATTAAAAAAGAAAGTTTGATTTTTTAATGAGAACTCACTTAAAAAAATTATAATTAATGTTGAAAAAACGGGTAAAATTGCATAAGGCATTGGAAAATTACTATTTTTGTCTATTAAAAACAAATAAAAAATAAATGAAATTAGAAAAAAAGTGATTAGTATGGAATTCATATTGATTTTTGGATTAAAAATAAATTTTGTTTTATAAAACCTTAATCCGATAGATAAAGTCACACCCAAAGATAATTCCCAAAACCTACTTAAAACAGAATAATATCCATTTAGTGTACTAAAAAAACTGAGATAAATTGATAATATGACTGAGCATAAAGTAAAAATTATTAATAAGTAAAAGTAGTTATTGTGAAAATTGGAATCCCTTATTGATAGTAAAAATATTTCCTTGGGAAAAATCAATATGAATATATAAACTGAAATAATCGAAGCAAGAATTAAAAACAAAAAACTATTTACTATTCCAGCATAGCCAATAAAATAAAGAATTAAAAAAGGGAAAAATACTAAAGGCCAGTAAAAAATTGTACTTCTTATGATATTTAAGGCACTTTTTTTATCTGAAAATAATTTTATGTTTAATTTAATTTTATATTTAATCCCTATAATAAGAAGAGGAAGAAATAAATAAAATTGTTCTTCTACTCCCAACGACCAAGTATGAGTAAAGGGATTCATGCTTGAGGCAAAATTAAAATAGTCAGAAGCAACTCTAGTAAAAAAAATATTACTGATTCCAAATAAAGAATAAGCACCACTAACTATATATTCTTTGTTTTGCTCAGGAGGTATGATTAAAATTGATAGTATTGAGACAATTATAAATAAAAAAAGTAAAGCAGGAAGTATTCTTTTCACCCTTCTCAAAAAAAAACCTAATATACTATCTTTAAGGGTTGTAAAGTTGGAATTTAAAAATGTTTTGGTAACAATAAAACCTGATATAACAAAAAATATATCCACACCTATGAATCCGCCTTTAAATAAATTGGGAAATAGATGGAATAAAATTACATAGAGAACAGCAATTGATCGAAGGCTATCTAAATAAGGCCTATATTTAATTCGTGAAATAATTTCATCTGAACTATCTTTCATTCATTAACTTATCGAGAACAGATTTATATTTATTTTTTTGGAGATATTGGTAACACTCATCAGATAAATTAATATTATTTTCTATTTCTGAACTTTTTACACTTGTTCCTCTTTCAGCAATAGAACCAAATCTAATCCAAGTTACAAACCTTGGTTTTTTTACTGAGGTACCTCTATGAATTCCAAAAGTATCAGCTGTTGCAATTTGGCCTGCATTCCCAAAACTTGAAAATATATTTTTTTTGAAAACTTCTAAATACTTTTTATCAGATCCGTAAGAAATAGTAGATTTAAAAAAACTACTTTCATCAGATGGTAGAAGTTTTAAATTATCCATCTCAATGATATTCGAAAGTTCTTTTGAAGGTTTGTGAGTTAATTCAATTTGTTCAAATGCCCCATCGTTTTTATTTGTATCTGTCCAGAAAACAAAAAAAACTAGCATTTTTAAATTTTCAACATCTCTGTGAAACCCATGGGTTAAAGCCTTTTTATTAGGCAAAGTTTTGAATGTATTTAAACTATATAAAATGGGAAAGGTTCCTAAATAATTTTCTGCAATTGAAATTATTCTTTCATTGAGGCATAGCTTTAATAAAGGCAAACAATTTAATTGGTCATTGAAATTATAACTCATGTAAGCACTTTCAGGTTTAACACTAAAAGCTCTTTTTTTTGATTTTATAGGCATGTGAAAATCATAATAATCTTTATTATTAAAATAGTTATTAACAAATGAAACATCTTTTTTAGTTATGTTAAGAGTT
>CABYVI010000052.1 GCA_902522415.1 uncultured SAR116 cluster alpha proteobacterium
GGAGAAACAAACGTCTCAAGAGTAGGAATTCACAATCTCAATAGCAATCCTTTTAAAAAATAATAATAAAAATTCAATATTTGTGATTATTGACGTTTATATATTAAATTTGATAGCTTTATCGAAACAAAAAACTTAATAAAAATTAAAATTAAATGAATTTAAAAATTAGTATTCTACTTTTATTCTTATTTCCATTTCAAGTTTTATCTGAAGGAAGAATGTATACAGGCTCATCAGAGGGTCATTGTACAGAATGGTCTAATAAACTATTAAAATGGCCACAAACATCAGTTGGAAGAGAAGCATCAAAGTGTAGAACCAGAGCAAAGAAACATAGTGATGGGCCGGTAACTTGTCGTCTAAAGAAGGTATCAATAGATAAAGAAACTGGAATGAAGATGTGCCTTTACTACAGGCAAGGGCGTAATGTTTCAGACAAAACAGTGTCTATATCACCATCTTTGAAATGCCAAAGATCTTTTGATTGTAAAAGATACTAAACTTTTACTTCCCTTAAATATTTATTCATAAATATAACAGGCAAAAGTCCTGCAAAAATTATTAATAAAGCAGGTAGTGATGCTTGTTCAATCAATTCATCATGAGCAAACTGGTAAGTGTATGTGGCTAATGTTTCAAAATTAAAAGGCCTTAGGAGTAATGTCATTGGAAGTTCTTTCATTATATCGACAAATGCAAGCAACCCTCCTGCAATTATAGATGTTTTAATAAGTGGCAATACAACTTTTCGAATGGTTTCATTGAAAGGTTTGCCCATCATGTAACTTGCATCACTTAAATTTCGAGGGATTTGAGTTATTCCTGATCGAATTGAACCATATCCAACTGCTTGAAAGCGTACAACATATGCTAATATTAGAATTATAATAGTACCACTTAATAAACCTGAATTTTGATACCCAATAAAATTACTACCTAAAGCGTAAAATTTATCAATAAACCCGACAAAAACCAGAATACCGATAGCTAGCATAGTTCCAGGAAATGCGTATCCTGTTGAGGCGATGTCTGTAATTTTATTTAAAAATGATTTACCTTTATAAAATGCAATTATTGCTGTAAGAGAGCTTATTATTATTATAGAAATAGAACCTACTCCTGAAATTAATAAAGTATCTAAGATTACTTTTGATAATTTTGTCCAGTTTTGATGGTAGCTAGTTTTTAAGCTATGAAGTAAGAGTAGTAATACAGGAAGAATAAATCCAAAAAAAACAGGTATTACACAAAACAATACACTTAACAAACTTTTGAATTTAGTAAGTTTTATTTTATCAGGGTTAATTTGTCTTTGAGAGTTATCACTGAATTTTCTTCTTGCTCTTGATTTTATTTCTATAAGCAACAAAGCAATTACAAATATAAAAGCCACTATAGCAATTTGTGAAGCTGCAACCAAGTTATTCATTCCTAACCACACGTTAAATATACCTAAAGTAAGAGTTTCAACTGTAAAAAATTCAACTGTGCCAAAATCTGAAACAACTTCCATACACACTAATGCCAGGCCTGCAATAATAGCAGGTCTTGCGAGAGGAAGCCCAACAAAGATAAAAGCGTTTTTGTTATAAAGTTTTGCGACTTCATAAAAGCTAATGGATGATTTTAAAAATGAAGTTCTTGCTAGAACATAAACATATGGATAAAGAACAAAAGACATTACGAATATAGCACCGCCTAATGATCTAATTTCAGGAAACCAATAGTCCTGGGCATTTTGCCAGCCAAAAATATTTCTTAAAAGTTTTTGAACTGGTCCAGCATATTCAAAAAAATCAGTATATGCATAAGCAACAAGATAAGCTGGGCAAGCTGCTGGAAGCATTAAAAGCCAGTCAAATAATTTTCTTCCGTTAAATTCGTATCTTGAAACCAACCATGCTGATCCAACTCCCAAAATTAAAACAAATACCGATACCCCAATCATCAGAAGTAATGTATTTGTAATATATTTGAGTAAAACAGTTTCGTATAGATGAGACCAAAGTCCATCACTGTTTCCACTTGCTGTAATGAAAAGGCAAATTATTGGGCCAAAGAGAATGATACTTAGTAAAATAGGTATTAAGATCCAGGCATCAAACGATGCCCAGCTATATTTTTTTATTGTTAGGGAACTATCTACCAACCCACTCTATCAATGATTCTCTGAGCTAAGGGGCCAAGTTCTGCAATTTTTATAATAGGTATTTGATCTTCTTTTGGAATACCCCACCCAACTAATTCATCAGAAGGCTTTATTTTAGGGTTTGCAGGGTACTCAAAGTTAATTTTACCGTATAAGTTTTGCGAGACTTCACCTGAAAGAAACTCAAGCAGTTTCACTGCATTGTCCTTATTCTTTGAATGAATGGCAACTCCTCCACCAGAAATATTTATATGAGCACCTCTATCATCATTTCCTTGATTAGGAAATATTAAATTAACTGTTTTAGCCCATTCCTGTTGTTGAAGGTCCTCAGAATACTTTAGTTTACCAAAATAATAATTATTAATTATTGCAATATCACATTGTCCTTCAAAAATTGCCTTTACCTGAGCCCTGTCATTGCCTTGAGGTCTCCTTGCTAAATTATCTACAAATGACTTAGCCCACTTCTCAGCAAGATCTTCTCCATTTGCAGCAATTATTGAAGCCATTAAAGCTCTGTTATAAACATGACTCCCAGGTCTTGAGCATACTCTACCCTTCCATTCTGGATTAGCCAAATCTTCAATTCTTTTTATTTTACTTGTATCCACACGTTCTTTTGAAGTTACAATTACACGTGATCTTTTTGAAAGCGCAAACCAAGTATTTTTTGGGCTCCTAAGGTGAGCAGGAATATTTTCATTTAAAACTTTAGAATCTATTGGAAGTAATAATTTATTGTCTTCGTATATATATAACCTACCAATATCTACTGTTAATATAACATCAGCAGGGCTATTTTGACCTTCAGCTTTTAGCCTTTGAGCAAGTCCTTTTGTTGAGTAAACAACATTTGTCTTAATGCCTGTTCTTTTTGTAAATTCTTCAAGGAAAGGATTGATAAGAAATGGTTGCCTGTGAGAATAAATATTTACCTCTTTGGCTAGAGATAAATGTCCAAAAAAAATTATATTTATAATTACTAATATTATTAAATTTTTTACATTCATTGATCTGCTCCAATTAATTTAAATTTTAATGATTTTAATAGTGATAAAAATTTAATTATTTTTTTTAATATGATCGAAAAAATTTCTTTAAGAGGATCTATATATAAATTATATAGCTTGTGAGTTTCTTCTTTTTGGTTGAAATCTATACCTAAAGTCAATTTGTCAATTTTTTCAGAATGGTGCAAAGAACCAAACATCCAATCCCAAATGGCAAGTGCTACCCCAAAATTTTTATCATGATGTCGTGTTAAAACTGAATGGTGAACTTGATGCTGAGCAGGAGAAATAATTATACGTTCCAGCCACTTCCAATAGCTTATATCTATATGTGAATGACGTAAGTTAGATCCCGCTACATTGAAAACAAATATAAAAATATTTGCACCTAATATTGAAGCAATATCCACGTTTGATCCAAAAAAGAAAACAAACAATGAAATTGAAATTGCTTGAGTAATGGCTCCTCTTAAAGAAAAAATTACCCCCTCTAATGGATGTGTCCTAAAAACTGTCATTGGTGTAAGGCAAGTGGCAGAGTGATGGACCTTATGTACAGCCCATAAAAGCGGCCACTTATGCATAAACCTATGAACAATATATTTTGAAAAATCTTCAACAACAAAATGAAAAATTGTAAATAGGATAGTTATTAATATTATAGGTGTATTTTTCAAGACCCCAGGCTCTAACCAACTTACTGTGTGTAGGTAATAGAAAATTGCAGTTGCAATAGCTAATTGAGTTATTAGCAATGGACTAAGTACTGACATTATAATTTGGTTAAAGAAAAATAGTAAATAATCTGATTTTGCAGATTTAGAAAATAAAACAGTTTTATCAAAAATTTTCTTTAATGATTCATAAAAGTTTTTTTTCCTAATAAATACTAACCAAAGTGAAGCAATCACTATTGCAGAGAACAAGTATCCAATAAAAATTCGTTTTTTTGGGTTAAAAAATTCGTAAAAGCTATCTAAAAATAAAAAATTTATTACTTCCATGGTCTTAAATTAATTAAGTAAAGCAATTGTAGATAATTGCTTTACTTAAAACTTTATTTTTAGTCATTCTCAGCAGTATTTGAACCACCAAGCTTAGCAGCTAAGTCAGTAATATTTGCAAGTTGGTCATTAGCTTTTGCTTTAACAGCAAACACATCAACCATTAACTTTTGGATTTTAAGCATATGCAATTTATACTCATCCCATCCTGATGATTCATCCTTAATGAAGTTTCCATTAGAGTCTACACCAGTTACTTGTGATGAGTTTAAAAGAACAGGCCCAAAACCCATCATTCT
>CABYVI010000053.1 GCA_902522415.1 uncultured SAR116 cluster alpha proteobacterium
TTGAGATTTTTGGAAATTTTTCTGATTTAAAAATCAATGTTACAAAACCCAATTGGGGCCCTGCTTACAATAATTTGCTTAAACCTGAAAAAAGTGATTTTTCTTTAATTCTCAATAGTTGGCGTGATTTATATCAATTCGGAAATTTTGAAAATTATATAGAAAATAGAGAAAATATTGTACAAAGATACATTAATTTTTTTAAAAATGTACAAAATACTGGAAGTGTTATATTTGTATCAACTTGGGATTTTCCACCTTTTTTCACTAATAAAAGTGAAGAAATCAATTTCTTAAATCAAAGGTTATACGATCTTTCTAAAGAATACGAAAATATAATAATCCTGCCTTTGTTTACAAACTCCAAAAATTATAATTTCAATTGGCATAGTAGTAGAGATTGGTATTCATTTGGCCACATAATGACTTTAGATTCATTTATTTATTCAGCATTTTGTATTTGTAATAATATAAAACATTTAATTTTTGGGATTAAAAAAGTTATTGTTATTGATTTAGACAATACTTTATGGGGCGGTATTATAGGTGATGATGGAATAGAAAATATTAAAATTGGCCAAGAAACACCCCATGGAAGGATATTTTCTGATATACAAAGTTATTTCAAAATGATCAAAAATAATGGTGTATTACTAACCATTTCTTCTAAAAATGAGTATGAAATAGGTGTAAATGGTTTTAAACACGACCAAAGCATACTTAAAATCAGTGATTTTAGTTGTATAAAAATTAACTGGCGGAGAAAGTCAGAAAATATTGAGGAAATGTCTAAAGAATTAAACATGGGTTTAAGTAGCTTTGTTTTTATAGATGACAATCCATTAGAAAGAGAAGAAGTAAAATTATCACTACCTGATGTTTCTGTTCCTGATATTGGATCAAACCCAGAAGACTTTTTAAACATAATTAGTCACTTCGATTACTTTGGAGATAAGTTGAAAATTACTGAAGAAGATAGATCTCGAAATAACATGTACAAAGAAGAAGTTATTAGAGAAAAATCAAAAATAAATTATTTAACAGATGATGATTTTCAAAAATCACTACAAATAAAAATTCGATTATATAAACCGCAACCAGATAAATTGAATAGAGTTTTTCAATTAACTAACAAAACCAATCAGTTTAACTTTACAACTATCAGAGTTACAAAATCTGATTTAAATGACTATATAAAAGATTTAAACAAGGATATTGTTGTAATTGAGTCATCCGATAAATTTGGTAATTATGGTATTATTAGTATTATGTATTTATCTTATAATAAAAATACTGTAACAATTGATAACTGGTTGATGAGTTGTAGAGTTTTTAACAAGTCAATAGAAAATGCAACAATATTAACAATTGTAGATCATTATAAAAAACTAAATTTTAATGTTTTAAGGGGACGTTATATAAAAACAAAAAAAAATATGGTAATAAAAAATTTACTACCTAGTCTTTTTTTTATTTATAATGACATCTCAAAATATTGGGAATTAAAATTTGATGAAAGCCCTCATAATAAAATTGTCAATAATTGCGAAGTAAGAAATGACATTTGAAATACTAGATAAAATGAAAAAAATCTTTGCTGATTATTTTGATGATGATAATTTAAATATTACTCGTGATACCAATGCCAATGATATTGAAGATTGGGATAGCATTGCTCAAGTTGGATTAATTTTATCTATTGAAAAAATATTTTCTATTCAATTTAGCTCTGGTGAAGTCGAAAACTTGCAAAATATCGGTGAGATGGTTGATTTAATAAGTGCAAAAACAAACAAATAACAAAATAATTTCTGATATATGGAAAACTAACTTTGAAGAAAAGTTTGAGAGGTTTTTTACAGTTGATGATATTAAAAATTTTTCAAACCTATCTAAAGACAAAAGTCCAATCCATATCAATCACAGTTTAGCTTTAAAGAGAAACTTTAATAACATTGTAGTACACGGTTGTCTGATAAATAGTGGGTTCTCTTATTTAATAGGAATGAAAATTCCTGGTGAAAGTGCTCTATTACTTGAAATTAATACTAAGTTCCATAACCCTCTTTATCCAAATGAAAAGGTTATATTTAAAGCTAAAATTGATAGTGTGCATGATAGTGTCAGTTGTATTAAGCTAAAACTGTTGGCATCAAAAGATACTGGTATGAAAGTTTGCTCTGGGAACGCTACAGTGAAAGTTTTCATATGAATGAAAACATAATTATTACTGGAGCATCTTCATCAATTGGCAATATGCTTATAGATTATTTAATTAAATTTCCTGTTAAACTTTATTGCCAGTATAGTACAAATGACAAAGAGCTAAGAAAATACAAAGAAATTTATCCTGACAAAATTTTCCTTTATAAATCAAATTTCAATAGAATAAGTGAAATAAATAATTTTTCTAATAAAATCAATACATTAAATATAATTAATGCTTTTGTTCATCTACCATCAAAAAAAGTTGAAATAAGAAAACATAAAGATATTCAATGGAAGGATTTTTCAAATCATATAACAATTCAAGTGGGTTCCTTGCATATAATCACGTCAAAGATAATTAATAAAATGAAGGCTTCAAGCTCTGCAAACATAGTGGTTTTGGGATCTATAGGTACACAAAAACAACCACCATCTGGAATGATTGATTATTTAAGTTCTAAGGGAATGTTAGCTCAGTATTGCAAATGCATGAACTCTGAATATTCCTCAAAAGGAGTCAAAACAACCTTGATTTCACCATCTATGTTTAAAAGCCCATTACTTAAAAAACTTCCAAAATTTATAATTGAGAAAAATACAGAAATGAATGGCCAAAATTTAATTAATATTAAGAATGACCTTGTACCTATTATAAAAAATTTAATTTTTAATGAAAAAGTAAATATTGAAAATAAATATATATCTATTTCTTAGATTATATTTTTTCGAAACATAAATTTATTCATAAAATTTTTTAAATAATTTAATTATGAAATAACTTTATCGCTTCCCCATTTTTTTGAGTATCTATCTGCAGCATTTTCCATTATTATGTTTAAATCCAAATTTTTATGAAAACCTTCTAACAACCAATTCAAGTAGTTTCCAACTCTTTGTGCAGACAAACCATCCCTATATGGATCTAAAATATCAATTAGCTCTGACCAATCGCCTATTTCATTTTTATCATCAGTAATATCAAATTCATTTATTGCTTCAATTGCTTCTGACCAAGATTTGAATCTTGTTTTTCCATATTTTAGCTTATTTAAAACACTAAAAGGAGCTCCCTCTCTATCTATTAAGAGAACTGGTTTTCCTGCTGAAGCGCATTCTAAGGCAGCTGTACCAGATGATAGATCAGCGTGTAAACATATATCTGATGCCAACCCTGCTAGAATTGCAGGATTAGGTGATTGATATTTAGTATTTTCATCTAATATTAAGCATCTACCAGTTTTACATGATTCCATTAATAGATTAAAAGTTTTACCCAATCTATTTTTTAGTGATTGTGGATGTTTAGGTTTAAATATTACTCCTAGTTCTTTATTATTATTAACCTCTAACAAAATTTTTTCATAGTTTTCAATTTGATTTTTATGTCCTGTGTGAAAACGAGTATCTGAAATAGAATTTCCATCAAAAACTGAAATGATTTTTTTTGCACCTCTGTGATTAAGACTTAATTTTATTTTTTTTGCTTTATCCTTCAAAATTTGATTTGAATAGTCTCTTGGTAATCCAGTAACTATAAAATATTTACATTCTGACTTGCTTAATTTTTCATTTTCAACTGAGAACTTTGAAAATGAAAAAAATATATCACTTGAGCACTGTGAATCCCAAAATGGCATTCCATTAAATGCAATTTGCCAGATGACAGAAATACCACCATTCTGTTTTATAGCTTCACTCATTGCAAAATGGTCAGAACTATACCTTTCCCAATTTAATAAAATTTTTGTATTGTACTTATTGAAAATTGAATGCCATTCTCTTGTAAGCCTATCAAACTGGACAATTGATTTATTTATAAATAAATCATCTTTATATAACGGTTCATTTAAAAGTTTCCTTTTAAATTTTTTAAATTTATATGGGCCTTCAGAGTATAAAACACTATTTGATTTAAGAATTTCTTGGTCTATTTTAGAAATATTCTTTGTATGATCCCCATAAACAACATCATTCTTTTTAAATTTTGAATATAGCATCCAAAAAAAATCAGAGTTTAGACCATTTTTTTTAAAATTTATATCTCCACGTCTAACAT
>CABYVI010000054.1 GCA_902522415.1 uncultured SAR116 cluster alpha proteobacterium
ATGAAAATCCTAACTCAGACCTTACTTATAATTTAATTAATTCTTTGGATAAGAATACTTCAGTGATTGTAGTTAGTTACGTTCAATATTCAACTGGAACAATTATTGATATAAACAGGTTAAAAAAAGAAACAAATAAATTTGGTATAAAATTGGTTGTTGATGTTACTCAAGCTGCTGGAGCTATTCCAATAGATGTTAATAAATTAAAATGTGACGCATTAATTTGTAGCGGTTACAAATGGCTAGGTGGTCACGGAGGAGTTGGGCTTGCTTTTTTATCAAATGATATGGCTAAAAATACGCCGTTAATGCCTGGTTGGATGGGTGCAACAAATCCATTTAATATATCATTTAAAGAATTAGATTTAGCTCCTGGTGCAAAAAGATTTACACAATCTACAATGTCCTATTTATCCTTGAAAGGATTAGAAGTTTCTATTCAAGAAATATTAGATTTAGGTTTAGAAAAAATTGAAAATCACTCTAAAAAACTCAAAAATTACTTTATCTCATTTCTAAGTGACATTGGTTACCAAACCTTTCATGACGAGAAAATATATTCTGCTCCTCATATAGTTTCAATTTTCAGTCCAGAAAAAAAAATGCACATAATCTCAAAATCTTTGTCAGAGAAAGGCGTGTTTTGCAGTTTAAGAAATGGATATTTGAGAGTATCTTTGGCACATTATAATGATCAAAAAGATATAGACAAACTACTATCTATTTTAGAGGACTAGGGATCAAATAAATCAAGTAGTTAATTCTAATTCAAGTTTTTCTATTTCTCTAAAACGAATTCTATTTGCAAGCATTGGTTTAGAGATTAAATTAAAGTCACTAAAAGCATTAATTAATTTTAAAAAAGCAACTTTGCCTTCAATTCTTGCTAACGTATTACCGGCACAAACATGTATTCCAAGTCCAAATGATAAGTGTTTATTTGGTTGGCGAGAAATCAAAAATTTATTAGGGTCAGAAAATTGTTTCGGATCTCTGTTGGCTGCGGCTATTATCATGTGGACTGAGCTGCCTTTTGGTATCTTCCTTCCACCTAATAAGGTTGATCCTTTGTTAATGCGATTGTTTACTTGAATTGGTGGCTGATATCTTAAGATCTCTTCAACTGCAGAACTAATATAATTCTGATTTTCTCTCAATGAATTCAATTGGTCTTTATTATTAATAAACTCATGAATTCCATGTGACAACATATTAGTTGAAGTTTCATGACCAGCATTAAGCATAAATATACATTGATGTAATAATTCAATTTCAGACAATTCAATACCAGATGATTGTGCTTCAATGAGGGTTGATATGATTTCGCCATCACGGTTCAATTTGGGATTCCTCTTTCTCATAGATACTTGGTCTTTGAGATAACCTTTAAAATTGGATACAGCATCACACCCTTTCTTAAACGCTTCATCGGTAAGGGTTGGTTCCAATGCGCCTAAAATTAGTCTTGCCCAATCTCTAATTAAGGTTCTGTCTTCTTTGGGAACTCCTAGCATATCACAAACAACGTCTACTGGTAGTCTAAATGAAAACTCACTTACAAAATCTATAATTTTTTTATCTTTAAACTCTGCAATATAACTTTCCACGAGTTTATCAACATTACTTTCAATATGTGAAAGAGCCCTTGGTGTGAAAGCATGCTGAAATATTTTTCTGATCCTAGTGTGATCTGGCTGATCAATAAAAACTACACTGGTGGTATGGTGTTCATACAATGATGAGTTACCAAATTTTGGTTTGAATTCTTTCTTTTTATCAGAACTCCAAAGATTGTGATTCCTATAGATTTCGACTAAAGCATCGTATGAAGTAACGATAAACGATCCATCAGGATTTTTATGGACAGGATTGTTGGTTCTCAACAAGGAGTAGTATTTATATGAGTTTTGCACTAGATCACTAGGAGGATTGTACAAATCAAATTTATTTATATCAAAATGAATTTCAGCCATAACTATAAATAAGTTAAATAAAAATTTTTAGAAATTAAATATTTTTTTAAGGTAATAATTTTAATTATACTAAACTTTTTGGTAATATTTATTATGAATTATAATCAGAAATTACAGTTGCTTATTGATGGCAAGTGGGTGGGTTCTTCTAACAGAGAAACTATACCAGTTTTTAATCCCGCTACTGAGGAAGTTATATCTCATTTGCCAATTGCTAATGAAAGTGATCTTTCCAATGCTCTAAACTCAAGTAAAAAGGGTTTTGAAATATGGAAAAAATGGTCTCCCCTAAGGAGGCAGGCTTTAATGCTTAAAACTGTCGAAATTATAAAGAGGCGATCAGATGAAATTGCAAAAACTCTCACTATGGAAATGGGAAAGACATTTAGGGAATCAAAACAAGAAATAAATCAAGTAATCGAAACAATCACATGGTGTGCAGAAGAGGGTAAAAGAACGTATGGAAGAATCATACCCTCAAGAGATGGTTTAGCAAGACAAATGGTTATTAAGGAGCCTATCGGTCCAGTAGCAGCTTTTGTAGCTTGGAACTTTCCGGGTGGAAATGTCATTAGAAAAGTAGCCTCTACATTAGCTGCAGGTTGTTCAATAATTATTAAACCTAGTGAAGAAACACCAGGAACTGGAGTTGCAATAGGAGAGTGTTTTATGGAGGCAGGATTGCCACCGGGTGTATTAAACATTGTTTTTGGAGTTCCAGATAATATATCAAAATTCTTGCTTAAATCATCAATTCCAAAAGCGGTAACTTTTACTGGATCTGTTGAAGTTGGAAAACATTTGCAGTCTTTATCTTCACAAACGCTTAAAAAATGTACTTTGGAACTTGGAGGTCATGCTCCTGTTATTATCTGTAACGATGTAGATATTGCAAAAGTATTAAATAAAATAGCCTATTGGAAATTTAGAAATTCTGGACAAGTATGCATTTCACCATCTAGGTTTTTTGTTCAAGAAGCTGTATATAAGGAATTTATTAGGGGCTTTGTTGATATTACAAAACAAATAAAACTTGGTAATGGTTTAGAAGATAGTACGGATATGGGCCCATTAATTTTTGGGAGACAAGTAGAAAAAATGGAGTACTTTGTCGAAAATGCAAAATCACTTGGAGGTAAGATAAATTGCGGTGGTCAAAGGTTTGGGACAAAGGGATACTTTTATGAACCTACTGTTTTAACTGATTTACCAATGCATGCAAAAATGTTGAATGAGGAAATATTTGGTCCTTTGGTACCTATAATCCCATTCAAGTCATTAGAGGATGCAATAGAAAAGTCAAACTCCTTATCTGTTGGATTAGCGTCATATATATTTACCGAAGACCAAAAAAGCTCACATTTTTTAAGTAATAATCTTGAAGTGGGAATTGTTTGTGTAAATCATACAATTGTTTCAGTTCCTGAAACACCTTTTGGTGGTGTTGGAGAATCAGGGTATGGAAAAGAAAATGGAATAGAGGGATTGGAGTCTTTTTTAACATCAAAATATATTACTGAAATATCTCACTTGTAATTATAGATTTAAGAATTCAGGTCTAAATTTATTTTTTAAATCACTATCAAATTTTAATTTTTCATTAGAACTTAAATCAAAAATTCTGTTTCGATTTAAAATATTTTGAGGATCCAATTTATTTTTTAAATCTTTCATTAATTTAATTTCATTTCTAGTACGGCTAAAACCAAGGTATGGTTTTTTTTCCAATCCTATTCCGTGCTCTGCTGAAATTGAACCACCAAATTCCCCAACTAAGCTATAAAAAGTTTTTTTAATTTTTTCAGTAATTTCATTACAAACTACAACTGCATGTAGATTATTATCACCTAAATGGCCAAAAAATAATATTTCTTCAACCTCTCTCAACATAGTAAGCTTTTTAGTTAGTTTTTTAATAAAAATTTCCATTATATTTAAACTAAGAGAAACATCAAAATTTAACCTTTTATGAATTTTCTTAAAAGCAGTTGATGTGTTTTCTCTTACAGCCCAGATATTATTAACATCCTTTTTAGATGACGATAAAACAGCATCATTAATAAGTTTATCATTAATAAAACCACCAAGGACTTTTTCAAACCATTCATCGTCAACTTTTATCTTATTACCCATTGTTTCTATAAGGACATAGTAATTATAATCTTTTGACAAGGGCGGTTTGACATCAGTCGAATTTATTATGAGTTCATATGTTGGCTTCCAAAGCACTT
>CABYVI010000055.1 GCA_902522415.1 uncultured SAR116 cluster alpha proteobacterium
ATGATAAGCTAGTAATTGTATAGGTATTGACGCAATAATTGGAGTAATTGTTTCGTGCAAAAATGGCAACTTAAGGATCTCATGAGCAAAATCTATTTTATTTTCAGCACCATCATCTGCAAAAATTATTAATTTAGCTCCTCTAGCGAGAGCCTCTCTTAAATTGCTTATTGTTTTCAAACTATGATAGTCATTTGCTAAAAGAGAAATCACTGGCAATCCCTCTTCTATTAATGCAATGGGTCCATGTTTCATTTCACCTGCTGAGAAACCTTCTGCATGGATATAACTTACTTCTTTAAGTTTCAAAGCACCCTCTAATGCAACAGGAAAAAGAGGGCCACGACCAAGATACAAGCAACTTTTACTTTTAACTATATTGCTAGCTATATCGATGATTTTGCTTTCAGAAGATAGTGCTTTAGCAACTGCTCCAGGTATTTGAAATAGTTTCGATTTAATGGTTTCTATTTCTTTTAAATTTTTTTGTTTTCTTTCTGCAAAAGCTAAACAAATAGAAAGTAGGGAAATTAATTGAGCAGTAAATGCTTTTGTACTTGCAACAGCAATTTCTGCACCAGCTCTAGTAAATATTGAATAATCAGACTCCCTGTCAATTGTACTACCAATACTATTTATAATGGAAACAGACTTGATACCAGAGGCTTGGGCATACCTCATAGCCATTAATGTATCTATACTTTCCCCAGACTGACTAATTGTAATAATCAATCCATCTGGATCAATAAATGGTTTCCTATACCTAAATTCACTAGCAATTTCAACATTAACAGGAATTTCAGCTAAACTTTCTATCCAATATTTGCCAATCAAACCTGCATAATATGAAGTTCCAGCAGCTAAAATAGTTATTGATTTTGGATTATGTTCTATTATTTTAGATAAATTGTCATATATTTTTCCTTCACTATTATACATTTCAGAAATTGTATGAGAAATAGTTTCGGGCTGCTCGTAAATCTCTTTTTGCATAAAGTGTCTATAATTGCCTTTACTAATAACTGCTGGATCCAAAGAATTAGGCTTAACTTCTCTTTTTATGCTGTTCCCATTAAGATCATAAATATCAATATGTTCATCATTCAAAATAGCAAAGTCGCCATCTTCTAAAAAGATAATTTGTTTTGCAACCCCAGCTAGAGCTATTGCATCAGAACCAACAGAGTTTGTTTTATCACCCTTACCTATAGCTAAAGGGGATGCATTCCTTGCAGCTATTAATGTATTCGGATCATCCAAGTCTAATACAACAAAAGCGTAAGCTCCTTTTAAAATTTTAAGTACATTTTGTATTGCAACTTTCTTTGATATATTTTTTGAAAATTCGTAATCAAATAAATGCGCTATTACTTCACTATCTGTCTGTGAATTAAATTTTCTGCCCTTAGAGGAAAGTTCGTCTTTTATTTCTTGAAAGTTTTCAATTATACCGTTGTGAACTATTGCAACTTTCCCTGAAATATGTGGGTGTGCATTATCTTCCGAAACATCACCATGAGTGGCCCATCGAGTGTGACCAATACCATTAAACCCTTTAAGCGGATTATCTTTAAGTTTTTTTGTTAAATTATTTATTTTGCCTTCTGCTTTACAAAATTTAAGTTTTTTGTCTGATACAGTAGCAATACCTGAACTATCATAACCTCTGTACTCAAGTCTTTTTAAGCTTGCAATTATGTAGTCTTGTACATTATTAGATGATGTTACTCCAATAATACCGCACATAAAAAAACTCCAGTTTTAATTTGGATGAGTTATCACAAAGATGACTTTTTAGCAATGTTAATACTAGTTTAATGGTGGATGATGATATAAAATATTTATATGGATATCAATTCTATTATTTTAGCAGCTGGAAAAGGCAAAAGGATGAATTCTAAATTACCTAAGCCTTTACACAAAGTTGCAGGAAAAACTCTACTGCTTTGGCTTGAAGAAACTCTAAAAAAAGCCTCTGTATCCAAAAATATATTTGTTCTTGGACACGATAGCGAAAAATTAAAACAACATATTCACAGTGCAGAATTTGTCATTCAAGAACCACAATTAGGGACCGGCCATGCAGTAAAACTAACAAAGAATAAATTTGAGAAACCTGAAACTATAATTATAGTTGCGTATGCCGATACGCCATTTATTGAAGCAAACACTATAAGAAAAATGGTCAATCAAGTCCAAAATGGGTTTAAAATTTCTATTTTGGGATTTGAAACAGAAAATCCTACTGGGTATGGAAGATTGATCCTCAATAAAAAAAATGAAGTAATAAGAATAGTTGAAGATAATGACGCTGATGAAGAAATCAAATCAATAACTTTATGTAATTCAGGTGTTTTAGCTGGCAAAGCCAGCGATATTTTTAAATATCTTGATAAAGTACAACTATCAAATAATGGTGAGTATTATTTAACTGATATTATTTCTATTTGTTCAAGCCAAGGCTCAAAAGTAGGATACATCATAAGTCCAGAAGAGGAGTTAATTGGAATTAATAATAGAGCTGATCAAGCTAAAGCAGAAAGTTTTATTCAAAATAAACTAATTCATAAACATCTAACAAATGGAGTTACTTTATTTAATCCAAAAAGTGTGTACTTTGACGCCTCAGCTGAGATTGAAAGCGACGTAATTATTGAGCCAAATGTATTTATTGGACCAAATGTAAAAATTGAAAGTCAATCAGTTATCAAAGCTTTTTCTTATTTAGAAAACTGTTTAATAGGGGAAAACTGTAGTATTGGTCCTTATGCTAGGATAAGGCCCAATACGGTAATTCAAGAAAATGCTAAAATTGGAAATTTTGTTGAAATAAAAAGTTCTGTTATTGGAGAAAATTCAAAAGTAAATCACTTATCATATATCGGAGATACTTCAATTGGATTAGAGAGTAATATAGGAGCTGGAACAATTACTTGTAATTATGATGGGATAAACAAAAATAAAACTACTATTGGAAATAATGTTTTCATTGGTTCTAATTCATCTTTAATAGCTCCTATTACAATTAGTGACGGTTCTATTGTTGGAGCCGGAAGTACTATATCAAAAGATGTTAAAGAGAATTCAATAGTAATAGAAAGATCTATTCAAAAGCAATTTAAAAAAAGAAAAATAAAATTAAAAAAATAATTTAATCTTCTTTTTGAGTTTTTATAAATTCCTGATCAATTTTTGGCAATTCTCTGTCATATATTGATGCTTCAAAAGCTTGTAATCTTTTATAAACTGATATCAAATCAATAATTGTTGTCCAGGAATTAACTAAAAATTGAAATGAACTTGCGACTTGACCAAATGCTCTTAGTATTTGATTCATTATTCCCAATGTTATTCTACCACTTACAATCGTTGGTATTAGGAAAATATAAACAATTACATTATCTGCTTGAATGTAGAGGTATCTTACAAGGTTAAAATAAGCATAATGAAAATAGATTCTAAAATAGTTTCGCCTTACATTATTAAATAGATTAATTAATGAAGGTGGATCCGCTCTAGTATCACTCTCTTCACCCAAAACTAACTCTTTTCTAAATGCAGCTTCAACACGTTGATTTTTAAATTCAAGACCTGGTAATTTGATACCAGAAAATATTAATACTATCGTTCCAAATATTGACCATAAAATTGCGAGAGTAACCAGTGGATAAGGTATGCTGCCTATAATTGGTAATTCTTCAACATGTATTGATAATGCTGTTAAAACTGGCAAGAAAGAAATTAATGTCATGACTGAATCAACCATATAGACACCTAAGCCTTTCATTATAGAGGCAAATCTCATCGTATCTTCTTGAATACGTTGAGAAGCACCCTCAATTTTCCTTACTTTGACCCATCTTTCTGTATAAAAATCATTCATAGCATTACGCCATCTAAAAACATAATGGGAAGTAAAAAAGATTTTAAAAGGAACAAATAATATATAAGGAAGGACAATGATACAAAATGTTAAGAGGTGTCCATAAAGATCTCCTGAAGTGACTTCACCACCTCCACCAAGGGCCTTTTGTACATCGTCATAAAATGGGCCGTACCATGCATTTATTACAACTGATACTTGCACTGTTAAATAAGCCATCAATATAAGCACAGATGAACCGAGTATTGACCATAACTGCCATTTATGAGGAGAGTAATTTG
>CABYVI010000056.1 GCA_902522415.1 uncultured SAR116 cluster alpha proteobacterium
GAGAAGTTGGTTGGCTATTCTTTTATTATGCCTGCGGTTCTCATTATAAGCCTTTTTGGGGTATTTCCTGTTTTCTTTGGTATGTACATGAGCCTTCACAAATGGAAGGTATTTAAAGGAAGATTTTTAGGTTTGGAGAATTATGAACGTATCTTGGGAAGTATTCCTGCTTTTTTTATTTTTATATTAGGTCTGCTATCTCTAATATTAAGTTTTTGGATTTGGAGTGAGTATAAAGATAAACTTAAACAAAAAATATATGTTGTAATTTCTTCACTTATAATCCTCATAATTGGACTTTACATGATTAATGCTAGTTGGGGTGTCATGGTGGCCAAGGGTGACGATGACTACCTATACTCTCTAATATACACCTTATACTATTCTCTTTTTACTATTGTTTTTGAAGTTGGGTTAGGCCTCGTTATTGCATTTGCTCTTTATCAAAAATTAGCCGGAAAGCAATTTTTCCAAATGATTTTATTATTCCCTTATATTACACCTGCAGTAATGGGTGCAGCTGTTTTTTTTCTTATATTTGGAAAAGCAGAGACATCTTTTTTAAATCAGTTTGTAGGACTTTTTGGAATTGAGCCTCAGTTATGGCTCTTTGACAAAAGGCCTATTACAGAAGTTCTCTTTGGCTTGAAAATTGATGGTCTTTTTGCTGGGCCTAGTCTGGCACTAACATCTTCTATTTTTTACGGAATTTGGTCGTATACTGGCTATTACGCTATAATACTCCTTGCTGGCTTATCGATAATTCCAAGTGATTTATATGAAGCTGCAAGGGTAGAGGGTGCCTCAAGATGGCAAACATTTATAAAAATCACTGTGCCTTTACTAATGCCAATTATTTTCTTTTTAATGTTAACGGGATTTATAAATACGTTCCAGGCATTTAACAGTATTTTTGTTATGCAGACTTCTTCAGCTGGAGATACAATGGACGTTGTTACTATAGAGATTTTTGATCATTTTTGGGGAAGAGTAAAATATGGATATGCTGCGGCTGAAGGTGTAATTTTATTTATACTTTTAAATGTCCTAGCCATTTCACAATACGTTATTTTTAGAAAAAGAATAAATTATGACTAAAATTTTTAATTCAGAAACAAGGGCTCCATATATAATTTTATCAATTGTCTTTATTATATCTATTTATCCGTTTTTTTATATGATCATGACATCCTTGATGACTGCTGGAGAAGCAATTAATCAGTATGTTTTCCCTAGAAAGCCGATGATAGAAAATTACATAGAAGTTTGGACTTCTAATAATTTTCAAAAATATACAATTAACAGCATAATAATTAGTTCGATAACTGTTGTAGGTGTTTTGATCACAAGTATTCCAGCAGCTTATTCTTTTGCTAGAATAGAGTTTCCTTTTAAAAATTTAATATTTTATTTATTGTTATTGTCTTTAATGATCCCTGAAATAATAACACTCCTACCGCATCTGCTAATCATAAGAGGTGAGATAATACCTTTACCATTTGGTCCCTCCTGGATGAATACATTACAAGGATTAACAGTGCCATTTATGGGTAACATTTTTGTGATATTTTTATTGAGGCAGTACTTTAAAAAAATACCTAATGAGTTGTGGGATGCTGCAAGACTTGATGGAGCGTCTCATTTTTATTTTCTGACGCGAATCGTAGTTCCTATGAGTATGCCTATAATAGTAACGGTAGCTTTATTTACATTTATCATTGCCTGGAATAGTTTCGCGTGGCCTCTTTTGATCTTAACAAAAGAAGACTGGTACCCTGTTACAGTTTCTATATATAGCTTTGTAAGAGAGGTGGGGCCAAATTTTCATTTACTAATGGCAGCATGTTTAATTGCCATTGCTCCAATATTAATTTTATATTTTTTCACTCAAAGATTATTCATTGAAAGCATATCTAATTTTGGTATAAAAGAGTGAGCATTAACGCATTAAGAATATTTAAAATAAATGTGTAATCTGAGTAAAATATTATATTAGCAATTCAAAATTTAAACAAAAACTGGGGTAGGTTATGAAACTTTCAAAAATAATAATAAATTTATTTGTTGCTTCTTTAATCTTGATTTCTGGAAAAGCATTTGCAGTCACTGCTTCAGATATTGAAAACGCAAATCCGACTGGTCAAACAGTTGAATTCTGGGTTCAGTATTCTGATGAAAGACTTGATGCAATGAAAGCCAGGGCTGAGAGATTTGAGGCAGAAACTGGAATTAAGGTTAACGTTGTTTACAAAGGTCATTACGGGAAAGTACAATCTGCAATGATGTCATCTGCAGGCACAAAAGATATTGCTGATGTGGCAAGAGGCTACGGAAATGCTGCTGCTGATATGTATATTGTTACAGCTGCAATTGATCAGACAATATTGGCTAATAGTAAAAAATGGGGTGTGTCGCAGGCTGACAAAGATGACTGGGGCGCTAATTGGGATGTTGGTTACTCTCCATATTTTGATGGTAACCCAAAGTTACTTCATGAAGTTGGTAAATCAATTGAAATCATCTACTACAACAAAGACTGGCTAAATGAACTAGGTCTAGACGAACCAAAAACTCCTGCAGATTTTGCTAAAGCTGCTTGCGCAGCCACTAACAAGGATTTTAGTGGTAAAATGGGTGAGGAGCCAAGCTATGGTTACGAAATAGATACTGATGCAAGTAATTTTGCAGCATGGGTATTCGCACATGGTGGAGATGTATTTGACTACGATAATGGCCAGTATATTTTTAATGGTCCTAAATCAGTAGAGGCAATGAAATTCATTCAAGGCATGTCTTCAAAGGGATGCGCTATTGCTGCTAGAGGTAAATACACAGACCAGCAGTATCTGGGACAGGGTTCAGTTCTTTTCTCCGCAGGATCTACCTCAGGGATTACTTATTTTCAAAAAGCTATTCAAGAGGGATATAATGGAAACTGGGACGTTGCTCCGATTTCACACACAACTTCTGAGCCAGTACTAAACTTATATGGCGGTGGTTTAATTATGGGTAATACAGGTGATGCCAATAGAATGGTCGCAGCTTATCAGTGGATGAAATATATAACCAATACTGAAAATTCTGCGGTTTGGTCTACAGAAAGTGGTTACGGCTTTGTTAGAACTTCATCTGGAGATCACCCTCTTATTAAAGAAAAAAGAGATGCTATGGCGCAGTATGATAAATCTTTGGGAATGGTAAAATATGGAAAAGGCGAGCCTTCTGTTCCAGGGTATTATTCTGTTAGAGGTGAAGTTGAAAAAGCTTACGCAGCAATCATTAACGGTGAGGATATAATGTCTACACTCAACAAATTAAATGATGATGCGAACGCTATTTTAAAGGATGCAACTGATAATTAATCAGAACACAACAATAAAAAAAGGGTGGCTAATCCACCCTTTTTTTATGAAATTATGTCTTTACAGATCCAGTGGGAATAACTTCATAGCCCTCTTCAGGCGCTTCATCATCAATTATTTCATCAGGAAAACCAGGTGCTAATACAGAAATTCCCGTAGCATCCTCTAATCTTTTGATAATATTAGGGGACCACTCTCTGGGTCCGTATTTAGATTGTCCATCTTCAAAGATTTTATTTATTAAAGGTGATATCTCTAGGGGTATTTTATTTTTCTTAGCAATTTCATCAAATAATCCTATGTCTTTTAAAACTAAGTCCATGGTAAAATTAATATCTCTAGAACCATTCAAGATAACTTGTCCTTCCGTTTCGTGAACAAATGAATTTCCTGATGAAATTTTAAAAGCTTCGAAGGTTGTATTTAAATTTAAGCCAGCTGCCTTACATGTTATTAATGCTTCACTGACAGATATAAGATTAGTTGTTGCCAAGTAATTAGTAGCGACTTTAAGGATAGAGGCACTACCAAGATCTCCTGTATGAAGAATTCTCCTTCCCATTGTTTTTAAAACAGGCAAGGCTCTTTCAAAAGTATCTCTTTGAGTGCCAGCAAAAATAGAAATATTACCAGTTGCTGCTCTATGGCATCCTCCAGAAACTGGGCAATCCATTGGCTCCCCAGAAACAGCGGAAACTAAATTACCAATTCGTTTTACTTCTTCAAAATCTGTTGTAGACATTTCAGCCCAAATTTTTCCTTTTGAAAGTCCTTTAATT
>CABYVI010000057.1 GCA_902522415.1 uncultured SAR116 cluster alpha proteobacterium
GATAGTCATGATTAAAGAAGTAAAAAGAAGAAATAAAAGAAGAAGTCAACAAGATAATCTTAAGCAAATCGATCCAGTTATTTCAAAAGGCTTAGAAGGTGGTAATTATAAACCTTTGAATGAAAATGATATCGAAAAAATTTATAATACAGCTTTAGATGTGTTAGAAAACCTAGGTGTTGGAAACCCATTACCTGAACTGGTAGAGGCAGCAACCAAACAGGGTTGTATAATTAATAATGAAGGAAGACTTTGTTTTCCTAGGTCCCTTGTAGAGGATGTTATTGCAAGAACAAAAAGAGATTTTGTTCTATATGGAAGGAACCCAAAGCATGATATTGAGCTCTCTGGTAATAAAGTAAATTTATTTGGTGCAGGTGAAGCCGTCTCAGTATTAGACTTAGGAGCAAAAAAATATAGACCTTCTACTATTAACGATGTTTATGATGTTGCTAGAATGGTTGACTATCTGGATAATATTCATAGCTATTCAAGGTTTGTAGTTCCAACAGAGTTAAGTGAAGATTTATTTGTTGCTGACATTAACACAGCTTATGCAAGCTTGGTTGGCACACAGAAGCATACTGCCTTAACTTTTTCTGACGGTAATCATGTAAAACCAACCATAGAAATGCTTGATATAATTGCTGGGGGCGAAGGAAAATTTATAAAGAGACCCTTTTGTCATGGAGGAGGTTGCACAATTGTTTCACCTTTACAATACGGAACTGATAATTGTGAAGTTGCAGTTGCATCATTAGAGCTAAATGCTCCAATTTGGGTTGTAATAGCACCACAGTCTGGTGCTACTGCACCAGCAGCACTCGCAGGTTGCCTCGTCCAGTCTTTAGCTGAAACTTTGGCAAGTCTCTTACTCATAGACCTCATAAAGCCAGGACATCCTGTTATTTTTGGACCTTGGCCATTTGTTACAGATTTAAGGACAGGAGCTTTTTCTGGTGGAGGTGGTGAGGAAGCAATAATGAGTGCAGCTTCTGCTCAAATTACTAATTATTGTGGTTTAGTCAGCTCAGTAGGAGCTGGTATGACAGATGCCAAAAGTCCTGATGCGCAATCAGGTTATGAAAAAGGTATTTCAATAGTTATGGCTGCTTTAGCAGGTTGCAATAATGTTTCTGAGTCTTCAGGTATGATGGCAAGTTTGATGGGTTGTTCTTACGAATCCCTTGTTATTGATAATGAAATGTTAGGAATGGTAATGCGTGTAGTGCGTGGAATTGAAGTAAATGACGATACTTTATCATATGATGTTATCAAAAAAACTATTAAAGGGGAGGGACATTTTTTGAGGTCCTCACAAACTTTATCTTTAATGAAAACTGAATATTTATACCCTAATTTAGCAGACAGATCGAGACAAGAAGAGTGGGAGGATGAGGGTTCACCGGATATGAGAAAAAGGGCTGAACTATATGCTAGAAAGATACTAAATTCTCATTATCCAGTTTATATAGATGATTTAACTGATAAAATAATCCGTGAGAGATTTCCAATAAAAATAACAAGGAAGATAATAAAACCAGATACAGACAGGTTCTAAAAATTACCTTCTTTCAACCATTAATTTTTTTATTTCACCAATAGCTTTTGCAGGATTTAATCCTTTAGGACAAGTTTTAGAACAATTCATTATAGTATGACATCTGTAAAGCTTAAATGGATCCTCTAAAGCATCTAAACGCTCTCCCGTACTTTCGTCTCTACTGTCTGCTATCCATCTATAGGCTTGAAGGAGTACTGCAGGTCCAAGATATTGGTCTCCATTCCACCAATAAGAAGGACAAGAAGTAGAACATGAAAAACATAAAACACACTCCCATGCACCATCCAAAACTGCTCTTTCTTCTTTAGACTGTCTTCTCTCGCCATCTGTAGGTGGTGTATCTGATTTTAACCACGGCTCTATAGAACTTAATTGTGCATATGCTTTACTTAAATCTGGAACTAGGTCTTTAACAACACTCATGTGAGGAAGAGGGAAAATAACAACGTCACCTTTTACATCTTCAATACTTTTCAAGCATGCAAGGGTATTGGTTCCGTCTATGTTCATTGAACAAGAACCACATATACCTTCCCTACAAGATCGTCTGAAAGTTAAACTACCGTCAACTTCACTTTTAATCTTTATGAGTGCATCTAAAACCATCGGACCACAATCATCCTTATCGATAGTAAATGTATCAACTCTGGGATTTCTATCATCATCTGGCGACCATCTGTATATTTTGAATGTCTTATGCTCACCATTAGATTTTGGTTTTGGATGCTCTTTGCCTTCTACAATTTCACTATTTTTTGGTAATTTAAACTCTGCCATAATTTACCTAATAAACTCTTGCTACGGGTGCAATACTTTGCACTTCATTGGTTAATGTTGATAGTCTGACGTCTCTGTATCCCAGTTTAGACTTATTCTTCTCATCAAGCCACATTACAGTGTGCTTCATCCAGTTTTTATCATCACGATCTGGATAGTCTTCATGAGCATGAGCACCTCTTGATTCTTGTCTCTCACTTGCTGAGCGTATTGTAACCAGTGCCTGACCCATTAAGTTATCAAGTTCTAGTGTCTCAATCAAGTCTGTGTTCCATATCAATGATGTATCCTGAAGACGAACATTCCTCATGTCCATTGCAATATCACCTAGCTTCTTGACACCCTCATCAAGCACTTCTGTATTACGGAACACTGCAGCATGGCGTTGCATCGCTTTTTGCATATCTAGTCGCAGCTCAGCTGTTGCAACATCACCTTTTGAATGGCGGATCCGATCAAAACGATCCAAAGCTCTTTGCGTTGCTGATTCGGGTAAAGGTGGTAAAGACTCACCAGGCTTCATTGTATTTTTAGCTCTATGTGCAGCAGCACGTCCAAATACAACAATATCCAATAGAGAGTTTGTCCCCAAACGATTAGCGCCATGCACAGATACACACGCAGCTTCTCCAATAGCCATAAGGCCTGGTGCGGTGCGATGCTGATCTTCATCTGTTGGTGATAAAACTTCACCATGATAATTGGTTGGAATGCCCCCCATATTATAATGGACTGTTGGAAGAACAGGAATCGGCGCTCTTGTTACATCAACACCGCAGAAGATCTTTGCTGTCTCTGTAATACCTGGTAACTGCTTATGAAGCGTCTCTGGATCGATATGTTCAAGATGAAGCATAATATGGTCACTGTCATTGCCAACACCACGCCCCTCGTTAATCTCAACTGTCATAGCACGGCTGACGACATCACGGCTTGCAAGGTCTTTGGCTGTTGGAGCATAGCGCTCCATGAAGCGTTCACCTTCTGAGTTGGTCAAATACCCGCCTTCACCTCTGGCGCCTTCAGTAATCAGAACACCGGCACCATAAACACCTGTTGGATGGAACTGGACAAACTCCATATCCTGAAGTGGAAGCCCTGCTCTTAGTACCATTGCATTGCCGTCACCTGTACATGTATGTGCTGATGTACAAGAGAAGTAAACACGCCCGTAACCACCTGTTGCTAAAACAGTCTTCTGGGCACGGAAACGGTGAAGAGTGCCATCTTCCATGCATAGAGCTAAAACACCACAGCATCTGCCTTCATCATCCATCAGAAGATCCAGTGCAAAATACTCAATAAAAAACTCAGCCTTATACTTCAGGCACTGCTGATATAATGTATGAAGAATCGCATGCCCTGTCCTGTCAGCTGCTGCACATGCACGTCTTGCCATGGCCTTGCCTTGCTCGAGTGTATGGCCTCCAAAGGGCCTTTGGTAGATCTTGCCATCCTCTGTTCTTGAGAAGGGAACACCATAATGCTCAAGTTCAATGACAGAAGGAATCGCATTACGGCACATATACTCAATAGCATCTTGGTCACCCAGCCAGTCAGATCCCTTGACTGTATCATACATATGATACTGCCAGTTGTCACCTTCACCCATATTATTCAAAGCAGCACCTACTCCGCCCTGAGCTGCGACAGTATGTGAGCGTGTTGGAAAGACTTTAGTGATACAGGCTGTTTTAAAACCTTCAGCTGTCATGCCAAGTGTGGCCCGAAGTCCCGCTCCACCAGCACCAATAACCAAAACATCATACTCGTGGTCTGT
>CABYVI010000058.1 GCA_902522415.1 uncultured SAR116 cluster alpha proteobacterium
GCAATAAAATATGTGTCATTGCAATTAAAACACCTGTCTTATTGTATATTAATGAAAATCTGTCATCATCTTCAGCAAACCCAAATATAACAAAAAGATCATTCATAACCCCTTCGCCTTGAAGCATAGCTATCCAGGCAGTTGTTCTGACAAGAAGAGATGTCCAAAATGGCAATAATACTAAAATTAACAATAAATTGGATATTCTAAGAGGTAAAGAAGCCATCAAGTAAGCAATAGGATATCCCAACAATAGTGTAGCTAATGTAACAATTAATGATATCTCTAATGTTCTAAGAAATAGTTTAATATGAATCCTTCTATTTTCATCTTGTTTTACAATCGAACCATCAGCCTGAAGTTTATAATCTAATGCAGAAGCAATATAACCTATTGTGTAAACATTTGCTGACACCTTCATAGCCTGCCAAGTTTCAATTTCAGTCCATTTCTTTTTCAGTTTTTTAAGTGATTTTTTATATGGAGCTTTTAATTTTGAGGCTTTCCTTGCTGATGAAGTAAATAATGATCTTGTACCAGACAATTCCCTATTAACTCTTGTAGCCACTTTACCAATAGTTTTATTTTTTCTTGCATTCACTAAATCTAAAACAAGCGCTTCGTACATTTCTTCTGTAGGTTCTGACAAACCATCCCAGTCCTGAAGAATATTTGAGGTTTCTGGCATTAAATTACTAAACCTTGAGTCATAAACCCCTTGCCATAGGAGAAGAATTATTGGCAATACAAATAAGAATAATAAAAATATTAATAGAGGTGAAACCAATCCAAAAGCTCTTAATTTACTTCTTAATAAAGATTGTTGAAGCTTCTTTTTTAATGGAGTGCCGTCTGCAGCTACTAATGTCTGAGATTTAAAATTCATATAATTAGGTTACAAGGGAGGAATTTACCCTCCCTTGTAAATAAGTTTTAGTTAGCTAACCAAGCATTAAAACGCTCATTTAACTCATCTTGGTTGTCTGCCCACCAAGCATAATCATTCTGAATAGCATTTTTAAAGTTTTTTGGATCTGTAGGCATATGTGGTGCCATCTTTAGATCCGGTTGATTATGATAAGAACTTACTAAAGCTGCTGAAGACTTACGAACAGGCCCATAAGAAATCCATGAAGCTTGAGCTGCAAGTTGCTCTGTAGCAGTTGAAAAAGCCAAAAATTCCATAGCTAGATCTTTATTTTTAGCGCCCTTTGGAATTGCCCATAAATCAATATCATAAACTTGACCATCCCAAACTATTGTAAATGGTTTACCTTCAGCTGCAACAGCATTAAAAATTCTTCCATTATATGCTGTTGTCATTGCAACTTCACCATCAGCTAATAGTTGAGGAGGTTGAGCACCAGCTTCCCACCATACAACACTATCTTTAATAGTATCTAATTTTGCAAATGCTCGATCAATACCTTCTTCAGTAGATAAAACGATGTATACATAATCAGCTGGAACACCGTCTGCCATTAGTGCCATTTCTAAATTAGGCTTTGGTCCTCTTCTCATGCCTCTTTTACCAGGAAATTTTTCTAGATCAAAAAAATCAGCCATAGTTTTTGGTCCGTTAGGCATTTTCTCAAAATCATATGCAAAAATAGTTGACCACACAATATTTCCAACAGCACAATCTGTTATTGTATTTGGAATAAAATCATCAGCTGCAGCAGTTCCGTCTGCGCCAGCTGGAAGAATTGAAGCATCAATTTCTTCTAGAAGACCTTCGTCACATCCTCTAACAGCATCTGATAATTCTAAGTCTACAATATCCCATGTTACATTACCTGCATCAACTTGAGATTTTATTTCAGCAAGTCCCCCTCCGTAATCCTCTGAGACAACCTGATGTCCTGTTTTTGCCGACCAAGGCTTATGATAAGCCTCAACCTGAGATTTTGTATAAGCACCACCCCATGAAACTGCAGTAATTGAACCTGCAGACGCAGCACTTACAATTAGTGTTGAGCTTGCAACACCTATTAAAAGTGATTTGAGTTTCATTTATTTTCTCCTTTTAAACCCTTATTTTTTTTATCTAAATTATTTTAGATAATTTTTTCTAATAATACATGAAAAATTTCATGTTTTACTAGCACTATATCATGCATCAAGTGCATGACAATCTTTAGTGTCCCAACTTATAGAAATCTTTTCTCCAACTTTAAGGTTATTTTTTACATTAGAATTAGGTATTTTGACAATAAAATCATTGTCTTTATCTAGTTGAATTTGACACCTAATATGATCTCCGTGATAGATAAGCTGTTTCACAGTTGCATTCACTTTGTTTTTATATTTACTATTTAAATGAATTCTTTCAGGTCTTATTGACAGTGTTGTTAAGGAACCCTCACCCTCACAATTAACTTTCATTGCGTTCACTTCAATATCCTTTGAAACACTAACCAAAACCTCAGTTTTATTATCCTTTTTCACTTGACCAACTAACTTATTATTTTCTCCTATGAATTGAGCAACAAATGCATTTTCTGGATTTTCATAAAGTCCATCAGGAGTAGAAAGTTGTTGTATCTGCCCATCATTAAACACTGCAACTCTGTCTGACATTGTAAGCGCTTCAGATTGATCATGTGTAACATAAACTACTGTTACTCCTAATTCTTTATGCAAATTTTTTATCTCATATTGCATATGCTCTCTAAGTTGTTTGTCCAAGGCACCCAATGGCTCATCCATTAAAACCAAATCAGGATTAAATACTAAACTCCTTGCTAATGCGATTCGCTGCTGTTGTCCACCTGACAGTTGAGCTGGTTTTCTATTTATAAATTCAGTCATTTGAACCATTTCAAGTGCATTAACAACTTTCGTTTCTCTTTCATTCTTGTCTAATTTCCTAACCTCCAAAGGAAAAGATAAGTTTTCACCAACAGTCATATGAGGGAACAATGCATAATTTTGAAAAACCATTCCAATTCCTCTTTTGTGAGGAGGAATATTATTTATAGGCTTACCATCAAGTAAAATCTCTCCATGAGTAGCAGTCTCAAATCCTGCCAACATTAGTAAACACGTTGTTTTTCCTGAGCCTGAAGGACCCAACATTGTTAGAAACTCACCTTTCTTGATATGTAAATTGAGATCTTTTACTACTAGACTTAATCCGTCATAACTTTTTTGAACCTTGTCAAAAACGACAAATGAATCTTCTTTACTAGCCATATTTTAATTTCAGCCTTAAATGAAATAATTAGTTTTAACATCATATTGCAAAAATCCATTAATGCAATTAATAGATAAAACTATTGTCTCAATAAATTATAGTTCATCTGTCCAAATAGGATTGGACCATGCTTTTTTACCCCTTTCATCAATAATAATAATCCTAACCCATGGGCTTTCTGCTCCCTTAGGGAATTTTATCTCAGCCTCAGTCATTAAAAGACCATGATTGGCTAATGATGCTGATCCATAACCAACAAGTATTACTGAGTTTACTGGGGAGCTTTTGATTGTTAATCTTTCTTTATTGATATCAATATCATAAATTTTTGGACCTTGAGAAGAATAAAAACTTCCATTTTTAAGGGAATGAAGTAATTCTTCTGGATGATTATTTATTGATTTTACTTCAACCCAACCACCAAAATAATCATTTGACCTAAAATGAGCATCATCTGTTGCTATTAAAGATAATTTTGAACCTCTAGAGAGCATTAAGTCTATTAGATGTGCACTTTCACCTCTATCACTATCAACAGCGCAACCATGATTATAAATTTCAACAGAATGAGCGTATCTTATTTTTTCAGCATCACTTAAAGTTAAGCCAGACCATTGAGGATGGGCTATTGAAACAAAAGCTCCACTTTCAGAACATCTTTTTGCAAGATCTGAAGCACTTTCTTGGGTATTAGTAGGAATAAAATTTGGAGTATTAGAAGGCTTAAAGTCTTTGGGCAGGCCAACTGCTAACAAGTGCCACAATTGACCATTTTCCATGGATCCTGAATGAACTTCAGCACCCAATAAAGTAGTGAAATCACTACTCCTAAATTTTGTTGTGTC
>CABYVI010000059.1 GCA_902522415.1 uncultured SAR116 cluster alpha proteobacterium
GCTCATGGCTTTGTTCATGGTTAGATCTTATGGATGCAGAAGTTTTTGGAATTTCTCTAGAACCTTCAACAGTGCCCTCGCATTTTGAAGCTATAAATTTAGAAAAATATATAAATAATAACTTTATTGATATTAGAAATTTAAAGACCTTGTCTAACAAAATATTAGATATCGGGCCAGACTTTATTTTTCATTTAGCTGCACAGCCTTTAGTAAAAGATGCTTATCTTTATCCTGTAAAAACTTATGAAACAAATTTTATTGGAACGTTAAATCTCTTGGAAACACTTAGAAATATAAAGAAGGAATGTGTTGTTATTTTAATTACAAGTGATAAATGTTATGAAAATAAAGAATGGATTTGGGGATATAAAGAAACAGATCAAATTGGTGGAATAGACCCATATAGCGCTTCTAAAGGAGCTTGTGAAATAATGATAAATTCCCATATAAAATCATTTTTCCCTAAAGATGGTTTAGTAAAAATTGGGATAGGTAGAGCTGGAAATGTTATAGGAGGAGGCGATTGGTCTAATAATAGAATTGTTCCTGATGCTATCAAATCATGGGTAAAAAATCAAAAATTAATCATAAGAAACCCTTTTTCTACAAGGCCGTGGCAGCATGTTTTGGAACCTTTAAGTGGATACATTGAACTTGCTAAGCAACTATCTTTAAATAATGACTTGCATGGAGAACCATTTAATTTTGGACCACAATCTAATCAAAATTTCTCAGTAAATCATTTAGTTAGTGAAATGTCTAAGATTTGGGGTGATGTGGAATGGGATGAAATTTTAGCTAATAATGATCAATTACATGAAGCTGGTTTATTAAAGTTAAATTGTGACAAAGCGTTAAGTTTACTTAATTGGAAACCAAGATTGAACTTTGAACAAACAGTGGAGCTAACTACACTTTGGTATAAAAACTTTTATTATAAAACAAATCAAAATATAAAAGACTTTACTTATAATCAAATAGCTTGGTTTGATAGTATAAAATAAAACAAAATTTAAGGTATTTAATTTGGAACTCAATTCAATAAATATACATAAATTAAAAAAAATTCCTGTAGAAGGTGGCAATGTTTTGCATGCTTTGAAAAAATCAGATAAAGGCTTTAAAAAATTTGGAGAGGCATATTTTTCATGGATAAACCCTAAATCAATAAAAGCTTGGAAAAAACATAACTTAATGACACTTAATTTAATTGTTCCTATAGGAAAAATAAGATTTGTTTTTCATAACACTATGTATCCTGAAGTTTTTAGAGTGGAAATTTTAGGTGAAGGTAATTATTGTCGTTTAACTGTTCCTCCTAATATATGGTTTGGATTTCAGAATCTCTCAGATCATGCTAGTCTTGTAACAAATATTTCCGATATAGAACACCAAGATAGTGAATCTGATAAAGCAGAAATAAATACTTTTCCTTTTAAATGGAGCGAATATTAATGAAAGTTGTAATTTTAGCTGGAGGTTTTGGTTCAAGATTATCAGAGTATACGGATACAATTCCTAAGCCAATGGTAAAAATAGGTGGGATACCAATTCTCCTCCATATAATGAATTTTTATTCTCAATATGGATATAAAGATTTTGTTATAGCTTTAGGATATAAATCTAACATAATTAAAGAATATTTTCTTAATTATACTTCTTTAAACTCAGATTTTACTGTTGATCTGTCAAATGGAAAAATTCATCCAATTTTAAAAAAAAATATTGATTGGAAAGTAAGTCTCATTGATACAGGTTTAAACACTATGACTGGTGGTAGATTAAAAAAACTTGAAAGATTTATTACTGATAAAACCTTTATGCTGACTTACGGGGACGGATTGTGTGATGTTGATTTAAATAAATTATTGCAATACCACAAAAAAAATAAAAAAATTGTAACGGTTACCGCAGTACATCCTCTAGCTAGATTTGGTGAATTGACAATAAATAATAATAACGAAGTTGTTAACTTCCGAGAAAAACCTCAAACTTTGCAAGGATGGATTAATGGAGGTTATTTTGTTATTAATAGAGAATTTTTTAATTTTATTGATGACGATGAAAAAACAGTTTTAGAAAAAGAGCCACTAGAGAGAGTTGTTGATGAAATGCAATTATCTGCTTTTAAGCATAATGGATTTTGGCAATGCATGGACACAAAAAGAGATAAAGATAAATTAGAGGAATTATATACTTCTAATGATGTTCCTTGGCTAAAAAATGCCTAAAGATAAATTAATTGTAATTGGCGGAACTGGTTTTATAGGACATCATTTAGTAAAGAAGGCTAAATTCTTAGGATGGGACGTATCTAGTTTATCATTAAACAAACCACAAAAAAACAGAATAATTGAAGGCGTAAAATACATTACTTCAGAGTATTTTGACGAGAGCCTAGTAAAGAAAGTTTTTTCCACTTCATATCAATATGTTGTCAATTTAAGCGGATATATCGATCATTCAAATTTTAGTCAAGGAGGAAAAGAAACTATTATTAGCCACTTTGATAATGTCAGAAAAATTGTTGAATTCATAGATAAAGATTCCTTGAAATGTTTTGTTAATATTGGGAGCAGTGATGAATATGGACCAAATTTATCACCACAAGTCGAAACTCAAAGAGAATACCCTATATCACCATACTCTTTTGGTAAAACTGCCACGACACATTTTTTAGAAATGATTAACAGAACTGAAAATTTTCCATCTTGTACCCTCAGACTTTTTTTAGTTTATGGGCCAGGACAAAATGAAGAAAGATTTATACCTCAAATTATAAAGGGTTGTTTATTAAATGAAAATATTAAAACTTCCAAAGGTGACCAAATTCGAGATTTTTGTTATGTTGACGATATTGTTGAAGGTATAATTAAAACGATTAATTCGAAACTGGTATATGGAAATACTTATAATTTAGCTTCTGGTTTTCCAATAAAAATCAATAAAATAATTAATAAACTTAGAAAAATAATTAAAAAAGGCACCCCACTATTTGGTGAAATACCATATAGAAATGGTGAAAACATGGAATTATACGCTAATATAAAGAAAATTCAAAAAGACATTGATTGGGTTCCCCAAACTTCGCTAGATGAAGGATTAATAAAAACAGTTGAATGGTATCAAGAAAAATGGAAAGACCTCTAATAAGTATTTTAATGAATTGCTATAACGGAGAGAAGTACTTATTTGACTCTATAAATAGTGTGATAAAACAAACATATGAAAATTGGGAGTTAATATTCTGGGACAACAGGTCAACTGATAATAGTAAAAAAATTTTTAAATCCTATAAAGATAAAAGATTAAAATATTTTCTTTCCAAAGACCACACTCAATTAGGAGAAGCAAGACGAAGAGCATATGAAAAACTTAAAGGTAAATATGTTGCTATTTTGGATAGTGATGATATATGGCATCCTACAAAATTAGAAAAGCAAATCCCCTTATTTGAAGATGATAATGTCGGAATAGTTATATGTAATGCACATTTTTTTAATGATAAAAAAAAAATACAAATATATAGAAATAAACCATTTGAGGGCTGGGTCTTTGAAAGACTTTTAGAAAATTATTATGTGTGTTTAGTAACATTAGTTTTTAGGAAGTCATTAATTGATAAACTTAAAAACCAATTTGATTCTGATTTTAATTTTATAGCAGACTTTGATTTAGTTTTAAGGTTGAGTAGAATTTCAAAATTAAAATATATTGACGAAGTACTTGCAGGTTGGAGGGCTCATGGAGGAAATGATACCTTTAAATCTCCACATAAGTTTGTTGAGGAAACAAACTTGTGGATTCAGAAACAAAAATTGAAAAAATTACTTGATCCAGTTAAACATAAAAAATCATTAGAAATTCTGATTAATAAACACAATAGACAATTAGCAATCTTTGAACTCATTAATGGTAGTAGAATAAACTGTCTCAAAATAATAGCTAATCAAAAAAATAAAACATTTAA
>CABYVI010000060.1 GCA_902522415.1 uncultured SAR116 cluster alpha proteobacterium
ATTGATAAGATAGAAAAAGGCAATTTTAGGATGCCTTTTTCTGTTTTAAATCTTGATATTTGGGGTAATGACATTGAAAAAAGTAGATGGGTTTTTGATACAGGTGATGCTGATGGAAAATGCTTTTGGACAAAAAGAAAGCCACTAATATTAAATATGGGTAATATAAAGAACGCAATTATCCCAGTAGCCATGCATCATGAAGATGGGAAGGAATTTTTGGGGGACCCTTATCATTTTTTAATGGGAATAGAAAATAATTTAAAAAATAAAAAATTAACGCCAATTGTAGGAGTTGAATTAGAGTTTTATTTAATTAAGAAGGGGGTAAAAAACGATCCTTCGGAAAGTAATATGTATTCAATATCAGAGTTGAATAAAAACTCAGAGTTATTTGATGAAATTTCAGTAGTTTGCGAAGAAAATAATATTAAAATTGAAAGCACAATATCAGAGTCAGGTGCAGGTCAATTTGAAATAGTGTTATCGCATAATAATAGTTTAATTACTGTTGCTGAAAATATAATTTTTTTAAAGTATATTATACGAAATTTATCATTGAAATATGGCTATTGTGCAAGCTTTATGTCAAAACCTTTTGGAGGTTTAGCTGGAAGTGGAATGCATGTTCATTGTTCAATTCTGAATGATAGCAAAGAAAATATATTTGATAATGATACTCATGAGGGGAGTGATCAGCTAAAATTTGCAATTAAAGGTCTTATAGACACAATGCAAGAAACTACCCTTATTATGGCTCCCCATTTGAACTCTTATCGGAGAATAGTTTCAGAAACGCATGCTCCTAATATTATTTCTTGGGGGTATGAAAACAGAACTGTTGCTTTAAGGGTCCCAGGTGGTGAAAACAAGTCAAAACGGATTGAGCATAGAGTAGCAGGATCAGATGTTAATCCCTATCTACTTTTATCAGCTATAATTCTAGGTATAGAAAAAGGAATAAATGAAAAAATTCTACCTTCTAGTCCAGAAGATGGTAATGCCTATAACTCAGAAAACCAAATTTTGCCTGGGAGTTGGCAAGCATCATTGAATAAATTTAAAAAAGGAGGATTTATCAAGAAGAATTTTCCTAAGGAAATTATTGAAATGTTTTTAGATTGTAAAAGTCAAGAATGTCAAAAATTAACATCAAAAGTTTCTGATGAAGAACTTCAAGCATACTTAAATACAGTATGATTATATTCTTAGCCAATCTTTAAACTTAAACCATGACATTCCCAAAGCCAAAACTGGTGTCCGAAACATTCCACCTGGAAATGTTAAATGTGAAATTTTACTGAGCGTTTCAAACCTATTTGTCTTACCTAGAATATCTTCTGACATTAATTTACCAGCAAGTGCAGTTAATGCTACTCCGTGTCCAGAATAGCCTTGAGTAAATAAAACGTCCTTATTCAACTTACCAAAATGAGGAATCCTACTTAATGTTATACCAATTCTACCTGACCATGACATTTCAATATCTATATTTTTAAGTGAAGGGAAAAGGTAAACCATTTTTTTGTATAAGCCAGGTGTTGCGTCCCTAGGACTAATATTAGAATAAATTGAAGAACCCCCAAAGATAAGCCTGTCATTTGAATCAAATCTGTAATAATTCAGTGCAGTATTGCAATCAGCAACAGCACAATTCTTAGGGATTAGATTTTGAATCAAAGATTTTGGTAAAGGTTTTGTTGCCATTACAGAAGAAATTGCTGGAGCAAGTTTATCAGTCATTCTTTTTGTAGAGACACCTTCCAAATAAGCGTTACCACAAAATAATATTTTAGATGACTTTATATCAAAACCTTTATTTGTTTTTAAAACTGTAGCATTATCATGTCTTTCAATTATAAATGTTTTTTCAAAAATTTTAACACCCAGATTTTTTGCAATTCTAGCCAAGGAGTGCAAGTATTTCATAGGATGAAGGTGACCACTACCAGTATCTACTAGCCCTCCAATATATCTATCAGTATTGACGTATTTTTGAAGGTTTTTTTTATTCCCTAAAACTTCTAAATTTTTATATCCAAAATTTGACCACTCTTGTTTCATTTCAATAAGTTCAGATAAGTGTCTTTTATGAAGGGCTGCGTAAACATAACCCATTTGCAAATCACATTTAATATTATATTTTTTAATCCTATTCGTCACTATTCCGACTGCTTCTATGCCTGCGTCCCAAGCCATTTTATGATCATTTTTATTTATACTCTTTTGCAATTTACAAAAATCAGTAGACCAACCTTGAACTAAATGCCCACCATTTCTTCCTGATGCGCCATAACCAATATATTCCTTTTCAAAAACGCAAACATTTAAACCTGCTTGAGCAAGTTCAATAGCAGATGATAATCCAGTAAAACCGCCACCAACTATTGATACATCACACTCAATATTATTTTTAAGCGAGGGAAACACTTCTGGTTCGACTAAATCTTTTTTATATATTGAATTATAGTGGTTATTCATTTATGAACTGAAACTAGTGACTAATTCAAAGTTTTTTGGCATATTGTAAATACATAAGCAATATATTATTATTTTCACAATTTATATTAAGGTTATAAATGGAATTAGATAGCAGTAATTATGAGAGTATTCTTCTCAATCATCATTTACCCCCTTTCACAAATTATAAAGATCTCAATCAAAATGGTGTTAGAATAATATCTAATGCATCAGGAAATTATATTTATGATAATGATAATAATAAAATTCTTGATGCAATGGCTGGCTTATGGTGTGTGAACATAGGGTATGGAAGGAGTGAATTAGCAGAAATTGCAAAAGAGCAAATGCTGAAACTCCCCTATTATAATAGTTTTTTTAAAACTAATAATATTCCAACAGCAGAATTGTCTCATAAATTAGCACAAATTACTCCTAAAGGTTTGAACCATACTTTTTTTGCAAATTCAGGGTCTGAAGCTAATGATACTATTATAAGGATGGTTAGACATTATTGGTGCCTTGATGGGCAGCCACAAAAAAGAATTATAATAGGTAGAGAGTATGGCTATCATGGCTCAACAATTATGTCTGCAAGTATGGGTGGTATGGTCGATATGCATAAACAATCTGCAAAAGAAAAAGACTTTTATCACATTCCAGCTCCTTATTCTTTTAAGTACAAAGGCAACCAGTCTGTTGAATTATTTTCAGAGACTGCATCTGGTTGGCTTGAAGAAAAGATTTTAGAACTTGGTGCTCAGAACATCGCTGCATTTGTTGCTGAACCTATTCAGGGTGCTGGTGGAGTTATAATACCACCAGAGGGATATTTTAACCATATACAAAAAATTTGTAAGAAATATGATATTTTATTCATTGTTGATGAAGTTATTACTGGATTTGGTAGAACTGGAAAATGGTTTGCTTCAGATAAAATGTATCTTGAACCCGATATGATGACGTTAGCAAAAGGTTTAACTTCTGGTTACATTCCTATGTCAGCAGTTATGGTTGGCGAAAGAGTTTCTAGTAAATTTATAAAAGAAGGTGGGGAATTTAATCATGGATTTACATATTCAGGGCATCCTGTTGCAGCTGCGGTTGCATTAGAAAATCTAAAGATTATCGAAAATGAAAAATTAATTCTAAATGCTGATAATGATATAATACCCTATTTATCTTCAAAAATTAAAACTTTAGATGAACATCCTTTGGTAGGAGAAACGAGAACTTATGGGATGCTTGGATGTGTTGAATTAGTCAAAGAAAAATCTGGTCCTAAGTTTTTTGAGA
>CABYVI010000061.1 GCA_902522415.1 uncultured SAR116 cluster alpha proteobacterium
CAAAAGCTACCAGTAGCAAAACAAAAGATATGGAAATTGCCTTTAGGCCTGCTAGGGTTTTAATGCAAGATTTTACAGGTGTCCCTGCAGTTGTGGATTTAGCTGCAATGCGAGACGCAATGGTGAAATTAAATAAAGATCCAAATCAAATTAACCCTTTATCACCAGTTGATCTAGTAATTGACCATTCAGTCATGGTAGATTTTTCTGGGAGCGCAGATGCTTTCGGAAAAAATGTAAAGCTTGAATTTTCAAGAAATTCAGAGAGATATAGTTTTTTAAAGTGGGGATCTCAAGCATTCAAAAATTTTCGTGTTGTGCCGCCTGGCACTGGTATTTGCCATCAAGTAAATCTTGAGTATTTAGCTAAAACCGTTTGGACAAAAGAAGAAGACGGTAAGGTTTTTGCTTTTCCTGACACTCTAGTAGGAACTGACAGTCACACAACCATGGTAAATTGTCTAGCTGTTTTGGGTTGGGGTGTCGGCGGTATAGAGGCAGAGGCAGCCATGTTAGGTCAACCAATTTCAATGTTAGTACCAGAAGTTGTTGGTTTTAAATTAAAAGGAAAGTTACACGAAGGAGTAACAGCCACAGATTTAGTTTTGAGAATAGTTGAGATTCTTAGGCAGCACGGTGTTGTCGGGAAGTTTGTGGAATTTACAGGTCCTGGATTAGACAGCTTAACCTTAGCTGATAGATCAACCATATCAAACATGGCCCCAGAATATGGAGCAACATGTGGTTTTTTTCCTATTGATCAAGAGACAATAAATTACTTAAAATTTACTGGTAGAGATAATGCAAACCTTGAATTAGTTGAAGCCTATGCTAAAGCGCAAGGCATGTGGAGAGAAAAGGATACAGCTGATCCAATTTTTAGTTCAGTGTTAGAGCTGGACTTAGAAGATATAAAACCATCTCTAGCAGGACCTAAAAGACCCCAAGATAGAGTTCTCGTAGGAAAACTTGAAGAGAACTTTATGAATACTTTATTTGAGACTTCTAAAAGAAAAGAAATAAAAACTTCTCAATTAAATACTGCAAAACTTAGAGATGGAGATATAGCCATAGCAGCTATTACAAGCTGTACAAATACCTCAAATCCGTCAGTTTTGATTGCAGCTGGTTTGCTTGCAAAGTCAGCCAACGAAATGGGCCTAAAAGTTAAGCCTTGGGTAAAAACTTCTTTAGCACCTGGTAGTAAAGTAGTCACTGACTATTTAGAAGTCTCTGGTCTTCAAGAACATCTTGACGGTCTTGGATTTAATTTAGTTGGATATGGATGCACAACATGTATAGGTAATTCTGGCTCTTTGTCTAATGAGGTAATTGATCTAATTGAGAGTAATGACCTTTTGGTCACTTCAGTTTTATCTGGGAATAGAAACTTTGAAGGTAGAATTAGTCCTCATATAAAAGCCAATTATCTAGCTTCTCCACCTCTTGTTGTTGCCTATGCTTTAGCAGGATCTGTTTTAATAGATCTAGATAAAGATCCTCTTGGTCATGATCAAAATAACAAACCTATTTTTTTAAAAGATATTTGGCCATCAAATAATGAAATTTCAGAAGTTATTAGTTCTGTAATTACCCCTGAAATGTATAGAAAACAATACGCATCTGTTTTTGAAGGTGGAAAAGATTGGAAAGAAGTAACTGGAGTTGGAGATTTAACTTACAATTGGGATGATACTTCAACCTATGTGCAAAACCCTCCATACTTTGAAGATATGAAAAGTAACCCAGAGAAAATACAAAATATTCTCGGTGCACGAGCGCTAGCTATATTAGGGGATTCAATAACTACTGATCATATTAGCCCAGCTGGGTCAATTTTAAGATCAGCTCCAGCAGGACAATATTTATCTGAAAGGCAAGTTAGAGAAAATGACTTTAATTCTTATGGTTCCAGAAGGGGGAATCATCAGGTTATGATGAGGGGTACATTTGCTAATAACAGACTTAGCAATGAGATGGCCTCAGACATGAATGGTGGGTTTACTACGCATCATCCTTCTCAAAATAAAATGAGTATTTATGAGGCAGCAATGTTGTATTCTAAAGAAAAAATACCGTTAGTAGTATTTGGTGGTAAGGAATATGGAACAGGTTCATCAAGGGATTGGGCGGCAAAAGGAACAAGGCTATTAGGTGTCAAAGCAGTCATTGCTGAGAGTTTTGAAAGAATTCACAGATCAAATCTTATTGGAATGGGCGTTCTTCCATTACAGTTTTTAGAAAAATTATCCCATAAACAATTAAACCTGAACGGTGATGAAATTTTTGACATAATTGGAATAGAAGATTATTTCAAGCCTCAGATGAATGTTGAATTAAGGATTAATAGATCAAATGGCAAGATGGAAAAAGTTAACCTTTTAAGCAGAATAGATACAGACGGAGAGGCCGAGTATTATTTGCATGGAGGAATTTTACATTTTGTTTTAAGACAACTTGCTGCATAATCTAAATTCTATTAATTAATTAAAATGTCTAATAATTTAAAGGCTATTTTAGGGCCAACTAATACAGGGAAAACGTATTTTGCTATTGAGAGGATGTTAGCGCATTCCTCAGGTATAATGTGTTTTCCACTAAGACTTCTTGCAAGAGAAAACTATGATAAAATAACTAAAATTTTAGGAAAAGACAAAGTAGCTTTAATTACAGGTGAAGAGAAAATAATACCAGAAAAAGCTTCTTATTTTTGTTGTACAGTAGAAGCAATGCCAACAGAAAAAAAAGTTGAATTTGTAGGTATTGATGAAGTTCAAATTGCTGGAGATTTCGAAAGAGGCTACATTTTTACAGATAGAATCCTTCACTCAAGAGGGACTAAAGAAACAATATTTCTTGGTGCTGAAACAATAAGTTCAAAATTGAAGGCTTTAGTCCCTGGTGTGAAGATTGAGGGAAGACCAAGAATGTCGAACCTTAGTTACATTGGAAGAAAAAAAGTCACAAGATTAAAAAAAAGAACTGCTGTAGTCGCTTTTTCTGCTGCGGATGTTTATACAATTGCAGATATTATAAGAAAGCAACTCGGTGGTGCAGCAATTGTAATGGGGGCATTATCGCCAAGAACAAGAAACTCACAAGTTGAGATGTATGAAAATGGTGATGTTGATTACTTAGTTGCCACTGATGCCATTGGAATGGGACTTAATTTACAAATACAACATGTTGGTTTTGCGTCTTTAAGAAAATTTGATGGAAATTCTCAGAGAAATTTAACAAATCCAGAAATTGCCCAAATAGCAGGCAGGGCTGGGAGATTTTTATCAGATGGAACCTTTGGTGTTACTGATTATGCAACTGAAATGAGTGAACAGACCATTGATGCTGTTGAAAATTCAAAATTTGACCAAATTAAACATATTTATTGGAGAAATTCTAATCTTGATTTTTCTTCAATTGAAAATCTTATTAAAAGTCTTGAAATTATACCTTGCGAACCATATTTGATCCGAAAAAATGATGCAGAAGATTTTCGGCATCTTTTACACTTGAGTGAGTCAAAAGGCATAAATCAGTTAGCTAAAACACAAGATGAAGTTAAATTATTATGGGAGGTATCTCAAGTTCCTGAATTTAACAAACAACTTACCAATGATCATGTTATTTTACTAAGTAAAATTTTTGAACAGTTAATCCTTAAGGGGAGACTCAACAACGACTTTATTTCTAATCATATTTACAGAATAGACAAAGTCAGTAAAGATATTGAT
>CABYVI010000062.1 GCA_902522415.1 uncultured SAR116 cluster alpha proteobacterium
GAACTGAAGATAGTATGAGAGGTAGAGTTAATGCGGTAAATATGATGTTTGTTGGAGCTTCAAATGAATTAGGAGATTTTCGAGCAGGACTAATGGCTTCAGGGATAGGTGCTGTTCCAGCAGTTGTTTTTGGTGGTTTTGGTGCCATGGGTATTGCAGCTGCTTGGGGTTTTGTTTTTCCAGATTTACTTAAAATAAATAGATTAGATAAAAAAGATAAAAGTGATAATTTCAAATGACAAATCCAAATCATAAAACCCTTTGGAGCCCATCTAAGGAAACTCAAAAAAATAGTAATTTAGTTGAATTTATTAATAAATACGTCTGTGAATTTGAAAATACCAAAAACATTGACTTCCAATCAATTTTGAGTTGGTCTCTACAAAACCCAGAGAAATTTTGGAACTACGTTTGGGATTACTCCAAAGTAATTGGTACTAAAGGCAAAACTTTACTCAAAGATAAAGATAAAATGCCAGGCGCTAAGTTTTTTCCGGATTCAAAAATAAATTATGCTGAAAATATATTAAGCAATAAAGATAATATGTTAGCTATAATTTCTGAAAGAGAAGATGGATTAAAATGTAAAATTACAATGAAAGAATTAAGAAAAAAAGTTTTGCAAATGGCCGGCTATTTAAATGAAAAAGGTATTAAAAAAGGTGATAGGGTATGTGCTTATATGCCTAATTGCCCTGAAACAATAATTACAATGCTGGCAACTTCTGCATTGGGTGCAGTTTTCTCGTCATGTTCAACAGATTTTGGTGTTTCTGGTGTATTGGATAGATTTAAGCAAATTGAGCCAAAAATTTTGGTTACAGTGGATGGATATTTGTACAATGGAAAAAGAATTGATAGGTATAATGAAGTCCATGAAATTGTTAATGGATTAGAAACATTAGAAAATACAGTTGTACTTAGGTATTTAGATGAAAGTAAAAATGTAAAGTATTCTTTTAAATTCGATTACTTTGAAACAGTATATTTTTCTGTGCCCATCGAAAAATTTGCAAGTGTAAATTTTAATGATCCTCTATACATTGTCTTTTCTTCAGGTACAACAGGAGCACCTAAATGTATTGTTCACGGTGTTGGAGGAGTTCTTCTTCAACATGCCAAAGAACATAAATTACATGCAAACATAAAAGAGGGTGACAAAGTCTTTTATTTTTCAACTTGTGGATGGATGATGTGGAACTGGCTCGTTGGGTCTCTGTTTTCAAAAGCTACTGTAATCCTTTACGAAGGCAGTCCTTTTTTTGAAGGACCTATGAAGTTGTGGGATCTTGCTGAGAATGAGAATATAACTCTGTTTGGAACATCAGCTAAGTATATTGATGCTTTAAGAAAATCAGGTTATAGGCCAAATCTAAATAAAAAATTAAATCATTTAAAGTGTTTGTGTTCTACTGGCTCACCATTATCTCCAGAAGGCTTTCAGTTTATAAGTCAGCATATAAAATCTGATATGCAAATAGGATCTATTTCAGGTGGAACTGATATCTTATCATGTTTTGTGTTAAACAATCCTTTGGATGATGTTGTATCTGGAGAAATCCAAGGAATTGGTCTTGGCATGTCTGTAGAAGTATTCGATCATAACGGTGTTTCAATTATAGATGAACCAGGTGAGTTAGTCTGTACAAAACCATTTCCTTCCATGCCAATCATGTTTTGGAATGATCCTGATGGTAAAAAATATAGAGATGCTTATTTTAATTATTATCCAAATATCTGGAGGCATGGTGATTGGACAAAAATTACAGAAAGAGGAACTCTCATTATATATGGAAGATCTGATGCAACGTTAAACCCAGGAGGGGTCAGAATAGGTACAGCTGAAATTTATAAAGTTGTTGAAAATTTTGATGAGGTATTTGAATCTATAGTTGTAGGACAAGAATGGGAAGATGATATTAGAGTTATCTTGTTCATAAAGCTAAATGATGGTTCAATTTTAAATCAGGATTTAATTTCTAAAATAAAAAATACGCTTAAAACACAAGTTAGCCCTAGACATGTTCCTGCAAAAATTATTTCAATTAAAGATATACCAAGAACCAGATCTGGAAAAATAACCGAGTTAGCTGTAAGAGATATTATACATGGAAAAGAAATAAAAAATTCTGAAGCTTTGTCTAATCCTGAAGCTTTAGAGTTATACAAAAATTTGACTGAGTTAAAAAACTAAAATCATAATCTTAAAGATGTTAAAATTAATAAATACTTTTTTGCCTTACATTTGGCCAAAAGGCAGAACTGATATCAAAAGTAGAATTATACTAGCGCTCGTGATACTAGTTTTCGCTAAGATACTAACTGTTCTTGTTCCTTATACCTATAAATGGTCTACAGATGCATTAGTTGGAGAAAATTCAGGCCCAAATTTTATTCCATTATATATTTTAACGCCCGTCATGTTGATTATTGCTTTTGGGGTAGGAAGGATATTAATGGTGGCTTTTAACCAGGTTAGGGATGCTCTTTTTGCCAAGGTGGGTCAAAATGCAGTTAGACAGCTTGGGAAAGTTAGTTTCAATCATTTACACAATTTATCTCTTAGGTTTCATTTAGATAGAAGAACTGGAGCTTTAAATAGACTGGTTGAAAGAGGCACTAAAGGTATAGAAATTATTGTTAGGCTTGCAATATTAAATACAGTGCCAACAATTTTTGAATTTATTTTTGTTGGGTTTATTTTATTAATACAATTTGATTGGAGATATTTGCTAGCAGTTATAATTACAATTCTTGCGTATACCTATTTCACAATTATATATTCAAGTTTGAGGGTTTTTTACAGAGACAAGATGAATGAAAATGACGAAGAAGCAAATAATAAAGCATTAGATTCATTGCTAAATTATGAAACAGTAAAACATTTTAACAATGAAAAAATTGAAGAAAGTCGTTTTGATGATGCAATGTTTGGGTATGAAAAAGCCTCAATAAAAATACTTACTTCATTGGCGTTTTTAAATTTTGGTCAAACGGCAATTTTTACAATTGGCCTTACTTTTTGCATGGTTCTATCTGGTTTGGAGGTGCAGGCAGGCAATCAAACAATTGGGGACTTTGTTCTTATCAATGCTCTTTTGATGCAATTAGCAATACCATTAAACTTTTTTGGTTACATCTATAGAGAAATTTCTCAAGGTTTAACTGATTTGAAATCATTATTCTCGATCTTAAATGTAAAACCTGAAATTAATGACACCAAAGACGCTGTTTCAATGAAGTTTGAAAAAGCTGAAATTAGCTTTGAAAATGTTTCATTTTCATATGATGGCAAAAGAAAGGTTTTAGACAAAATAAACTTCTCTATACCTAGTGGTTCCTCTTTAGCTATTGTTGGTCCTACAGGAGCTGGAAAATCTACGATTTCAAGACTAATATTTAGATTTTACGATACTACAAGTGGAAAAATTTTAGTTAATGGAAAAGATATAAGGGATATAACCCAAATTTCACTTAGAAGAAATATAGGTATTGTTCCTCAGGATACAGTTCTTTTTAATGATACAATTTCTTATAATTTAAAATATGGAAAAATTGATGCTAGTGAAAAAGAAATTTTGGACATAGCAAAAAAAGCTCAGTTACACAAAATTATAAAAAATTTTCCTGAAGGAATGAAAACTATAGTTGGTGAGAGAGGATTAAAGCTTTCTGGTGGTGA
>CABYVI010000063.1 GCA_902522415.1 uncultured SAR116 cluster alpha proteobacterium
AAACTTGAATGATTTGAAAATTCTTACCATAATTTAATATATGTTCTTTTTTTAGAGATACAAAATGAAAATGCATTTACTTAATGATAGATCCACTTTTCGAATTCAAGGTGAAGATACTTTTGAATTTTTACAATCGGTATTAACTGCCGATATTAATCCCCTGAAGGAAGATAAAGCAGTCGCTTCTTGTCTTTTAAGTGCTCAGGGTAGAGTCATGTATGATTTTCTTTTGTATCCCGAAGATAGCGATGAGTTTTCATGTGTGGTTGACTGTCACAATTCTGAAAAACAGGAATTAATAAAAAAAATTAGCATGTATAAATTAAGAAGCAATGTGAATATAGAAGACTGCGTAAATCTAAGTATAGCTATAAGTTTTTCGAAAGAGAGTAATTTTATCATAGACCCAAGGCATAAAGACTTACCATTTAGGTATTTAATTGATGACCATAACAAAAACCTTTTAGATAACAATGATACATTATACTTAAATAGCAGGTTAAAATTAGGCGTCTCTGAAGGGCCTGATGAAATACCTAGAGGTGATGCTTTGCCGCTAGATTTTTGGATGGATAAAACATCGCACGTTTCTTTCAACAAGGGGTGCTTTATAGGGCAGGAAGTTACTGCAAGGGTATTTCATAGAAATAAAATAAGAAGACGACTTATTGTAATTGATTTAAATGAAATAGATTTTGGTGAGAGTGATTTACCGAAAACTTTTAAATATATTAATAAAGTTAGTAATTATTTACTTTTACTTGCAACAACAGATTTTTTAAAAGAGTTTGAGAATAAAATAAAAAAACCTCAGATAGAGTTACTTGGTAAAAAAAATATTTTTTATTTTTATAAATAATTTTTGAAAAGATTTTTTACTGAATCCGAGGCATTTTCTTTATCTGATATAATTTTTTTTACTTTAGCAATTTCACTTTCAAGTTTATTTATATACTCTTTAAGATCAGATATATTCCACCTATCCATTTCAATTTTAACATTTTGTGGTTTTAATTCTTCTAGATCATCCATTGTATTTATCTCATAAATTAATTATATGTATAAATTATAATCTTAGAATACATATCGTTTTGATTTTGTAAATTTAGTTTTGGAGTTTTTTATGTCAGCACCTTTAATGCCTAAAGCAACAGCTATTTGGCTAATAGAAAATACAGCATTAACATTTGATCAGATTTCTAAATTTTGTAATATACATATTTTAGAAATTCAAGCTATTGCGGATGGTGAAGTTGACACAGGTATAATGGGTTTTAGTCCAGTCATTAATGGTCAGTTAACTAATGAAGAAATTCGAAGATGTGAAAAAGATACTTCTGCCAATCTAAAGATAATTTCATCTAATCTTCCAGAGGTAAGTTTAAAAACAAAGGGCCCTAAGTATGTTCCTCTTTCAAGAAGAGGAGATAAACCTAATGCAATAGCATGGCTTGTAAAGTACCATTCTGAACTTAAAGACTCACAAATTGTAAGGTTAATAGGAACTACAAAAAGTACCATTGAGAAAATTAGAGATAGAAGTCATTGGAACATATTAAACATTACTGCAAAGCACCCTGTTTTATTAGAACTATGTAGCTATGAGGACCTTAATAAAGCCATAGTTAAAGCTGGAGGTGATCCAACAACTTCAGAAGTTCAGGTGAATACAATTTCTGAACTACCATAAGAATGGAAGACAATCATTCAAAAATAAAAGATAAATTAAATGATTTAATAAACCAGCATGCTGAATTAGATGATGCTATAGAGAGAATTAATGAGGCTATTCCTTTTGACCAAATTAAACTTCAAAGATTAAAGAAAAGAAAATTAATACTTAAAGATGAAATAAAAAAATTAAAATCTAATATTTTGCCTGATATTATTGCTTAGTATTTGATTTTTGAAGAATCGCGGAAATGGAATTATTAAGAACATATTTTCATAATTCACAAAATAAATTATATCGACTTCTTTATAATGGTCTAATTAGTTATTTTTTATCTTTTAGAGTTGACAAATCATATGGAGTTTTTTGGTATAACTGATTTAACCAGTTAGCAAATAGGAGAAAAGCAAAAGGTCTCCAAATGTTTGTAGGCGTCTGTTTAACATCATTATTGGGATAATAATTTTCAGGCATTAATATTTTTTGATTAGAGTTTAAATCTCTTTCATATTCTTTATGCAAAGTATTAAAATCATATTCAAGATGATTAAAAATAAAAAAATCATCATTGTTATTATTAATCATCATGCCAATCCCAGCATTTTTTGAGGAAGCGAGAATATCAAACTGAGAAAATTTTTTAATATCAGCCTCTTTGGTCTCAGTATGTCTTGAAACGGGCATAGGGAAAATATCTGTAAAGCCTTGCATTAATCTTAATTTTGCTTGATTGATTTGATGAGAAAAAATACCAAATATTTTGTCATCCAATTTATGCTTTGGAATATTATATTGATGATATAAAATAGCTTGTGCTCCCCAGCAAACACCTATTTTTTGAAATACATGATTATTAGACCAATCAATAATTTCAACTAATTCTTTCCAATATGCCACTTCTTCAAAAGGAAGAGTTTCAACTGGGGCCCCTGTGATTATTAGTGCATCGTAAAAATTGTTTTTTAGTTCATCTAATGTATAATAAAATTCATTTAAATATGCTGTTTCTTCATTTTTTGGTTGATAAGAGGCAGTTGTCATTAACGTCAACTCTATTTGAAGAGGGCTATTGCCTAAAAGTCTCGAAAATTGAACCTCCGTATCTCTTTTTTTAGGCATTAAATTTAAAAGGATTACTCTCATCGGTCTGATATCCTGTCTGAGAGCAGTGTCACTTGAAATTAATTGTACCTGTTCTTTTTCTAGTTGTTGTTTTGCTGGTAGTTTAGAAGGTACTTTTATGGGCATAGTTGATGTTTATTTATGATTAAAATCATTTGTTAAAATTAAAAAATGAAAACTTGCTCAACGGATCAAAAGAAAATTTGAAAGTATCTTTTATTGGTTTTGTAAATCTTCCAATCATATTCACATTATCTAATCTTCTATCAATAAATTGCTCTACATTTTTTAAATCAGGATCTGTTGACCCTAGCCAATACAATAATGAACTGGAATAAATACCTGCAAGAGTTGCTCTTTTTGTATAAAAAGAAAAATCTGTAGCTCTATCTCCAGCTACTTTCCAGATTTCATCAGTAGAATTATACATTGCTTTTAATGCCGATTTAGAATTGTTAGGTAAAGCTAAAATGCCAATAGATCTTCGAACAGCTTCTTTATATGGTTTTAAAATTTCAAATCGAACAAGTAATAAACTTTTAATTTTCTCTGGTATTCTTAAATCCTTATAATCATTTTTCTCATATAAATTTACCATTTCCCTATCAGTAAAGTCTCCAAAATGAAGTATCGCATCAATTATTCCACTTGGGAATAAATCATCATAGGTTTTTTCATCAATAGAGTGAACTTTAAAGCCAGTTAAAATACTATCCTTAGACCAACCATCAAAATTAATATTTTTTAATGCAGCATTAATTATTTTATCCTTTAAATCAATTTGATCAGACATAGTTTCTCCAATTATAGAACTTGAAATGCTTTTTATATTTAAATATACAAAATGATAAAAAAAATCAAAAAAATC
>CABYVI010000064.1 GCA_902522415.1 uncultured SAR116 cluster alpha proteobacterium
ACCAATAGAATAATATATACCTATTGTAACAACTAGCCATAATAAGAGAGTTACCAAAAATAACTTTGGTTTTGGAAAAAAAGATTCAAACATAATATTACTTTACCTCATGTATATGGATTATATAGTAATTCTTATAATATAAACAAATAATAAATTATTTAATGCAAATTAAAACAATATCAGGATATAAAAATACTCTTGGAGAGGGTATATGGTGGAATGATAAAAGTAAGCTCCTACATTGGACTGATATCATTGAAGGTAAATTGTTTACCTACAACCCCGAAACAAATAAAGAGAGTTTTGACCAATTCAATGGTAAACTGGGATGTTTTGCGCCATGCAAAAATGGATGTTTTTTAATTGGTTTGGATTTAAGTTTCTTCATATACAATCCAATTTCAAAAGAAATTAAAAAATTTGTCGATTTAAAAGAGGAACCTTCTATAAACCGAATTAATGATGGCACGACTGATCCGTACGGAAGGTTTTGGGTGGGCACAATGACATCAGAGGATTTTAAAAAAGAGCAAAGTGGTTCTCTATACTGCATATATCCAGATAAAAGAGTAAAAAAATTTTTGAATGGAATTTTTACTTCAAATGGATTGGCTTTTAATAAATCAGGGACAAAGATGTATTTCGCTGATACTGGTAAGGATGTACAAACAATATGGCATTTTGACTATAATTTAAAAGAAGGAAAACCAATGAATAAAAAAGTTTTTGCTAAAACTTTTGACTTAAATGGAAGGCCAGATGGAGCTATGGTAGATGTTGACGATTTCTATTGGTTAGCTGGCGTTGAGGGTTCTGAACTTTATAGGTTTAATAGCAAAGGAAACTTAGATAATATCATTAAATTACCAGTTCAAAAACCAACAAAGCCTGTATTTGGTGGAAATAACTTAGATAAAATTTATTTAACATCAATTGGTAAAGGGTTCGATAATATTGATAATGAAGTAAACGGATTAACGTTGGAAATCTCAAATCATAAATATAAAGGTTATCGATACAAAGATTTCGATTATTAAATTAATACCGCTCTCTAACCTCCAACTTGTCAAACCTGTGGATTGAAGCAGAAAGTACTATACCAAATGATATGAATATTGTTAGCATGCTCGATCCTCCATATGAAATGAGAGGAAGAGGAGCACCAACAACTGGAAGCATACCTGACACCATACCTATATTAACAAAAACATAGCTAAACAACATAAACACTATACCACTACAAACCAATCGACCAAATTGAGACGATTGCAAAAAAGAGATCATATAAGTGTAAAGCATAATTAAAACAAAAATCATTAAAACAAAAAGACTACCAGCAAGACCAAACTCTTCTCCTATCATAGTAAATATAAAATCAGTTTGTTTCTCCGGCAAAAAATCTAAGTGGCTTTGACTTCCCTGCAAAAAGCCTTTTCCAAATACACCACCTGAACCAAGAGCAATTTTTGATTGATTTATATGATAGCCAGCCCCTAGAGCATCTGTGGACGGATCAAGATGGGTAAGAATTCTTTGCTTTTGGTAATCATGAAGATTAAACCAAAGAAATGGAAGTGACGCTATGAAAATGCCAAAAAACAAGATTAAAAACCATACTCTTAGACCAGCGAGAAATACTAATGAGCCCATCAAGAGTATTTGCATAACTGCAGTTCCTAAGTCTGGTTGAATTAAAGTTAAAATTATAACTGGCAACGAAATAATTATAGCTACAAGCGAATATGATATTTTACCATAATCTCTAATTTGAATATCATGAAAATATCTTGAAAGAGCAAGGATTAGTGATATTTTGGCTAATTCTGAAGGTTGTAATTTTATAAACCCTAAATCTAACCATCTATTAACAGATTTGTCAGAGACAAAATACAGTAATAAAAGCATGAAAATAGAGAGTATTAGAGGAACCCAAGCAAACCTATATATTAATTTTATATCAATTAAAGCAATGAATACAGCAATAAAAAAACCTATAATTGACCTTTGAAAATGTCTAACAGCCCAAGGGTTCCAATCAGCATCTGCAGCGGAATAAAGTGCAAGGCAACCAATTGAAACTAAAGTAACAAGTAATAAAACAAGTAACCAATCAATTTTAATTAATTTTTTAAAAACGCTAATATGGTTCATTTGAACTTATATCATTGGTTTTTGAATAGGAGTTTTGGGGACAAATTTTGTAGGGTCACTCTGCAGTATACTCTCCATAATATCTCTTGCAATTGGACCAGCTTTACTTGAACCACTTCCTCCATGCTCTACAATGACTGAAATTGCATACTTTGGATTATCCATGGGAGCATAACCTACGTACAAAGCATGATCCCTCCACTGCCAAATCCTATCCTCATTTTTTATCACACCTTCAGTACTTTCTCTTTCTTTTGTTGATATTCTTCTTACTTGAACAGTACCAGTTTTGCCTGCCATCTCTACCCCCCGAATTCCAAGTCTAAAACTTCTACCTGTACCAAACTCATCTAAAGTTACTTTTTCCATAGCCTTTTTGATTATATTTAAGTTTGTCTTCGAAACTTTAGCATTAGATATATTAGACAAAAGTTTTTTAGATGGTTTTAATAAAGTCGGTATAATTTTTTTTCCTCCATTTGCAATACGAGCAGTCATCAAAGCCAATTGCATTGGTGTTACTAGGACGTACCCTTGCCCTATACCGGCAATAATAGTTTCACCTGGCCTCCAAACTTTTTGTTTTACTTTTAATTTCCAATCTCTATCTGGAATTAGGCCTCCTTTTTCACCTGGTAAATTTATGCCAGTGGGCGCGCCTAAACCAAATTCTCTACTAATTTTAGCAATATTATTAATTCCTGTTTTTAGAGCAATTTCATAGAAAAAAACGTCACAAGATTGAGCTATTGCATCCAGTAACCCCACCCTTCCGTGTCCTTGTTTACTCCAACAATGGAATTTCATATCCCCAATTTCAATGTGACCACTACAAAACGATTTTGTCTTTGGAGTAATAACACCTGCTTCAAGTGCTGCTAGTCCAACCATCATTTTAAAGGTTGAACCAGGTGGATATTGCCCTGAAATTGCTTTATTAATTAAAGGATTTCTTGGATGATTTGATAGCATTTGCCAATCTGAAGCTGAAATACCTGGATCAAATTTGTTAGGATCATATGTTGGTGCTGAAGCTGATACTATTACTTCTCCTGAATGAATATCCATAACTACAACAGAACCAGATTCTGGGAGAACAATATCGCCATTCTGGTTTTTATTAATATATTTTCTGTCATCCCTTAATTGCCATGCATATGACTTATTACTATTTAGGATGTTTTTAGCTTGTGCAGAATTTACACCAATTAACTTATCATTGCCGGCTTGTAATCTTCTTAGAGCTTTTGTTTGTAGTTGGACATCAAGGCTAAGTTGGAAGTCTTGACCTTTTATAATTTTTTTCTCAATTGATGACCTAATAACTTTTCCTAATGAATTTACTTCAACCCTTTTTTCCCCAGGAATGCCACGCATTTGTTTGTCATATTGCAGTTCAATTCCAGATTTACCTATTCTAAAACCAGGCAGAAATAATTCGGGGGTATTCTCTTTTTGTTCAGATTTTGAGACTT
>CABYVI010000065.1 GCA_902522415.1 uncultured SAR116 cluster alpha proteobacterium
CATTTTGACTTGCACCTGTAGATAGTGTTGCATTATCTGTAGTGATTACCTTTATATAAAAAGTAACATCACCAGCGAAATCTTCATTTAATTTTGCTTTTATGCCTTCACTTTGAACAGTGGTGTATGGTATTTGGACTTTTCCATTAGAAATTAAATAGGGATTTGATAAATCTGAACCATACAAAGTTACCCCGCTAGGAATACTATCTATTATTACAACTGCTGTTTCATCAGTATCAGGGAATTCAACTGAAATCGCTGCTCCTATGTCAGAATGAGATGTTTGATCTTCCTGGGCATTTACTTGAGACACAGTAACAACTGGAATATCTGCAATAGGCTTGATATTGAGTAAAACACTTTTACTATCTGAAATTGCAGTATTATTATTCGAACTTTCAACCGCCCTGGCAACTACATCGAAACTAATTTGCCCAGAAAAATGTTCATTTGTCTCAATTCCTATCTCGTATGGTTTTGGCCAGTTAGACAAAGGTTGAAGGGTTGCCTGATTGTTTGAAACCGAAACTTTAGTTCCATCTGGTGCAACAAGGTTTTTAATATTAGACAAGTTCGAAAAATCCAAGAAAAGTGTCTCTGACCCATCAGCATCATTTAACTGAGCGTTGATTGTCACTTTAGCCAAATCAGCTAATTTGTTTGCATTTACTCCATCTTCTGAACCATCAGCTCCAATTGCAGCAGTAAAATCTGGCGTATCAGCCACTGCTGCTACATCAATAGTAAAAGATGCTGATGATGATGCATACTTGTCAGCACTTTGGGCAGTCATAAAAAGAGTGAGGTCCATCTGGCCTGAAAAATCCGGGCTTAAATTTAGGAAAAGCCCCTGCAAGTCAGAAATTCCTGTATTTGTATTTAGACTGTATACATCACTAGCGCCCGTAGATGAGAGCCCATTAGGATTAATTGTGTTTCCAATTCCTATTGGATCTCCAGTAAAGCCTGTTGGCGTATATGCTGCTGCATCTGGAAGCCCTGAAACTGTTAGAACTACTTTGTCATAATTTTGAAGAGAAGGATCAGAAAGTGAATTACTTAGGTCATTTGGATCAGAAAGTGAAAAAAAGCTGCCAATTGATAACTGATTAGCTCCATCACCAGTTGGTTCAAGGCCTCCGTCCATGCTACTTGATGAAAGGTTTAGAACTGGAGGCGTTGGTAACACATCTACAACAATTGCACCAATACCCTCTCCATCGGATGCATCATTTGTTCCAAGCTTGTAATATAGATTATAACGACCCGCAGCTCCTCCTGATAATGCCTCTACCTGTAAATCATTCCCATCAAGGGAAACACGAATATCACTTCTACCATCACTATTTCCATCCAACGTAATTGTCTCGAAACTTCCAGAGAAGTCCTTTGCATTAGTTGAAAGAGAAAGCACGTTATATTCAGAACCTGAACCAAGAAGAACGTCGTTAGAAGTCAAATCAATTGTTTGATTAGTATTGATTTTCATTGAAATTCTATCTACACCAGCAATAACTTTATCTGTTCCAGAAAGAGCGGAAAATCCAGGTAATGCATCTTCATATTGTGAAGCAAGTTGAACAGGATTAAACGAAGATTGCATAGCAGAAGCAACATCAGGCGTTGGAGATGCAGCCAGTTCAGTAAGTAAACTTACTACATCTGTTTGCGCAACTGCAGCTATAGAACGCGCTGAGTCAGATAAAAAATCTTTTCCTGAGGATGCATCAAATTCAGAATCAATAGAACTATTTATTTCGGCTATAATCTTAGCTGCGGCCTCTATAGCAGCTGCATAAGTACCAGATGAATCATTTACAATTGAAGAGTTGTTTAAAATTGTCTGGACATCTTGCCAATCAGTAAGGTCAAGCTTGTTTCCAGAATTAGCAGCGGCATCTAACCCACTAGCCACAGCCTTAAGTGCATCATCATATGGATCTCTTGAATTACTCCCCCCGATCCCTGAGATCAAAACCTCAAATCCATTAATAACTGTTTGCAATTGTGCACCCACAGAATCAACTTGAGCGGATGTTATATAGTCACTATTATTTAAAACATTTGTACCATTAGAATCTGCGTTTCTAGCAGCCTGTGAAGCTTTTTGAATAGGATTGAATGAAGTGAAGGTCTCACCGTTAGATAATGTAGGCAAATCCTGAAGAGCATTCGCGATGCTTGCGGTCATTTCACCATCTACAGTTGAAACTGGAGTTGTTACAAAGTCTGAAACCTCACCATCAGGAGCATCAAAAGTAAAAGAGCCAGGTTGAGATCCAGTTGTCAGATCAATAGCTTTTTTAAGAGTGAACCTATCAGGATCGCTCCTAAATTGCTCATCTGTTGGCTCGCCTAATATATTCATTGAAACCGGTCGATTGGTACCGTCTACATAATACTGATCAAGAACCACAATTTGACCACTTCCAGGGAGGAATCTCATATCATAGTTTCCATCTGCATCAGTAAATGTGAAAGGATCTACGCCCTCTGTATATCCGTCACCATCTAGATCTTGGAAAATTAGTGCATTAGCAACAGGCCCCTTAACTATAGAACCTGACATAGCAAGCCTGCCAATTACTGCACCACCACTACCTAAGCCTGAAGAAAAAATGCTTCCGGCACCACCACCACCACAAGCCGTTAGTGCGAGCAAACTTGAACCTAGTAAAAGGGTTACTTTAGCATTTTGAAATTTTAATTTTCTTGCATCATTTAAAGCTGCCTCAATTTCATTTTTTGAGGCCTTACTTTCAGCAAGAAGAAAACCATCCATATCAGCACCTATGTAATAGGTAAATTATAACATATTTCTATAATATTAGTAAAACATAAAAAGATGGAAAATAAAGTGATTAAAATCACCTGAAAAAACATTTTTGATTAATAAATAACTATATAGCCTTGGAAAGTTAATTATGTATTCAATAAAGGTTTTAATTCTTTATAAACCTTTTCTATATTCATCTCTAGATTTCCGGTTTCACTGGACCAAATGATGTTGCTTAATTTTAATTCACTTATTAACCTTGTAACTGTTTCTCTTGAAATACCGGCAAAAGAACCAATTGCATTATGAGATAGCCCTTTTTCAAGAACCATCACAGTGGGGTTTGTCTTATCAATTGATGAAAGACGGAGCATCTGAAGTAATAATCTTTTCCTTGCATTAGCTGTAGCAAGGCTAAAAATTTGTTGATTTGATCTTCTTACTATTCTCGTAAATTTGACCAACAAAGATCTACAAAAATTAGAATCCTCTAAAATATTATTTCTAAAAAAAGTATAGTTGATGATACCTAGTTTAACATTGCCTAAGGAAATTACAGAGGCAGATCTTTTTGATCCATCGATTGCAGACATTTCACCAAAACTTCCACCAGATTTTACAAGCTCAAGACCAACAATTTTTCCATCTTCTGCAAGTTGGGCAATGATTACAGACCCTTCCAAAATTACATAAACATGCTTTGTGTCATCACCGTGGTTTAAAATCGTTGTATCAGATGGAACATTTTTTATAAGTATATTTTTTGAAATATTTTCAATTA
>CABYVI010000066.1 GCA_902522415.1 uncultured SAR116 cluster alpha proteobacterium
ATAAGTAGTGAACATGGTAAAACCCATGAAGATGCTTTGGGTGAAGTAACAAGGGGCCTCGAAGTAGTTGAATTTGCTGTGGGAGCGCCACATTTACTCAAAGGTGATTATACAGAAAATGTTGGAACTGAAGTTGATAGTTTTAACGTAAGGCAATCCTTAGGAGTGGTTGCAGGTATAACGCCATTTAACTTTCCAGGTATGGTGCCTATGTGGATGTTTCCAATCGCTCTAGTTTGTGGAAATTGTTTTATTTTAAAACCATCTGAAAGAGATCCATCACCCTCACTCTTAATCGCAAAATGGCTTACAGAATCTGGTCTTCCTGATGGTGTTTTTAATGTTGTACAAGGAGATAAAGTTGCGGTTGACGCAATATTAAATCACCCAGATATAAAGGCTGTTAGTTTTGTAGGTTCAACACCTATTGCAAGATATATTTACACTACCGGAACATCAACTGGTAAAAGAGTGCAAGCACTGGGTGGCGCAAAAAATCATATGGTAATAATGCCCGATGCAGATTTAGATATGGCAACCAATGCTTTAATGGGAGCGGCATTTGGGTCTGCAGGTGAGAGATGCATGGCAATTTCTGTAGCTGTGCCAGTAACAGATAAGGTTGCTGATGCTCTTGTAAAGAAACTTGTTCCTAAAATCGAAGCTCTTAAAATAGGACCCTCAGTTGATCCTAGTGCAGAAATGGGGCCCCTAATAACAGAAGAACACCTTAATAAGGTCACTGGTTTTATTGACGAAGGAATAAAAGAAGGAGCAACGCTTGTAGTTGATGGAAGAAATACTAAGCCATCTATGCAAGGTTATGAAAATGGTTATTTTATCGGTGGATCTCTTTTTGACAATGTAAAAAAAGATATGTCCATTTATAAGAATGAAATTTTTGGTCCTGTTTTATCAGTTGTAAGAGCTCCTGACTATAATTCAGCTGTTGATTTAATTCATGGTCATGAATACGCAAATGGAGTTGCGGTTTTTACTCGTGATGGTGATGTTGCAAGAGGCTTCTCAAATGAAATTGAAGTAGGAATGGTTGGAATAAACGTTCCAATACCAGTTCCAATGGCCTTTCATAGTTTTGGTGGTTGGAAGTCTTCACTTTTTGGAGATCACCATATGCATGGCATGGAAGGAATTCGTTTCTACACAAGACTAAAAACCACAACCGTGAGATGGCCAAGCGGGCAAAGAGCAGACCCACAATTTACAATGCCAACTTTAGGATAAATTATTTAAACTCAGGTGCGCCAACATACTTAGGATCAAATGGAGTTCGTGAAAAAATTTCATTAATCAACGGTCTGAAGTAATCTATTGTTTTTGTAGGATAATCAGGGTCAAATGACATTTGATCCCAATCTCTACAAAACCTATCACATGAAGAAAACCACTTATGATCACGATATTTTTCCCTTAAAGACTTATTAATACCTATATCTTCACCTTGATAATCTTCAGGGCCAAAATAAAACATCTGAAATAACCCATGCATAGCTATTATCCAAGTAACTTCCTCTCTAACGTAAGGTCTAATGATAGTTGAAGCTAATTGTGAATGATTAGCTGGTGCTAAGTCATCACCAAGGTACTGAGTTTGAAAGAGATGGAAGTCAATTTGATAGGTTATTCAAAGACAATGACACCTACACAATTGGAAAATTAAAGGCCAGAACTATGTATACCCCAGGCCATACACCAGCCTGTATGGTGCATGTTATAGAAGACGCTGCTTTTACTGGAGACACTCTCTTCATGCCTGACGGAGGAACTGCAAGAGCTGATTTTCCTGGGGGTGATGCTAGGACATTATTTAGGTCGATTAAAAAAGTTTTAAATTTACCTGGTGATACTAGATTGTTTATTTGTCATGACTATGGCCCTGGTGGCAGAGATATATCTTGGGAAACAACTATTTCTGAGCAAAGAAAAAACAATATTCATGTAAAAGATGGGATTACCGAAGATAAATATGTTGAAATTAGAGAAGCACGTGATGCAACTTTAAGTATGCCAAAGTTGATAATTCCAGCAACGCAAGTAAATATGAGGGCCGGTGACATGCCTGATGAAGAAGAAAATGGTGTTAAGTATCTAAAGATACCTATAAATAATTTATGAGCTTATTGACACTTTTGAAAAAATATTTTTAAGAAGGAAGAAATGAAAAAAATTAATGAAGAATTATATGTAGGTGGTCAAATAAGTGCTAATGATGTTAGTTTGCTCAATGACCATGGAATTAAAACAATTGTTTGCAACAGACCCGACAATGAAGGCCAAGGCCAAACAAATATTGATTCTATAAGACAAGAGGCAGAAACACACGGTATAGCAGTTGAGTATATTCCTTTTGCCCCTTTAAGGCTTTCTATGGAAAATGTAAAAAATTTTGCGGAATTGTTGGATAGTGATAAAAAGCCAATCTTTGCATATTGTTTGTCAGGTCTTAGGTCAGAGCAAATTGCTCAACTAGCTTATGAATATCGTGAAGACAAAAAGTAGTAATTAAATATCGATTAGATGCCATTAGTTCATTCTTATTAAGAATATAAAATTATGTCAGGACCTAAATTAGGAATTTCTCTAAGAAGCAAATCAAGAGATGCCAGTGATTTTTTGAGAAGGTTTGAGGAGGCTGCCAAATTTAACCCATTTAGTATTGAGTTGATGGGATTTGCACAAGACCTAATTATAAATGGAAAAATAGTCGAACAAAGATTAGAAAAAATTCAAAATATTTTAAATAACTTTTCGGGGGATGTTAGCTTTCATGGTCCGATGATAGTTAATTTCCTCGATAAAAAAGAAAATTTGAGTCATTACGAAATTCTCTGTAAAGCTTACATTGATGTAGCTCACAAGTTGGGAGCTAAAAAATTAATAATTCATACTGGTTACTGTGATATTGACGATAATAAAAACTTAAATAAAAAGTATTTGGTGCAGCGTGATTATCTTAAAAAAATAGGTGACTATGCAGCAAAAAAGAATTTATTTATCTACGTAGAAAATATTTTCCCATTTTCTAAATCATTACATACAGCTTTACCAAGCAAACTTTCTGAAGAAATAAATTTGATAAACCATCAAAATATTAAGGCATGCTTCGATGTTAGCCACGCTTATTTATGTTGTGCTTCATTTCAATCTGACTTTATAAGTAATGCCGTTGATCTTGGTGAAAATTCAGATCATTGGCATGTTCATGATAGCTTTGGTAAAATAAATTTCATCAATTCCTTTTTAACCAAGTCAGAGGCTTTAGCGCTTGGTGATGGCGACTTGCATTTACCTGTCGGTGAGGGAGATATACCTTGGGAGAAGGTAATTTCAAATACGAAACTTCTATCTGATGTAGTATTTAATAT
>CABYVI010000067.1 GCA_902522415.1 uncultured SAR116 cluster alpha proteobacterium
AAATCTTTTGTGATCTTGATTGAACTGTTGGTAATATATTACTTAACTCATCAGCAATAAGAAGAAAATATACTCCAACTGGAGGCTCTTCTAATATTTTAAGCATTGAATTCATTGCACTATTTGTTAACCAATTAAATTTATCGATAATTACAACCCTATAATTTAAGTTAGACGCAAAAAGTTTAAATTTTGATGATAAATTGTCGATTTGTTCTTTGGAAATTTTTCCAGAATTCTTTTCATCTAATGGAGTAATATAATGTAAATTATCAGTTTCTTTATTAAAAACTTCATTAGTTAATTCACTTCTTTCCCAGTTTACGTCAAATTTATTAATAATATATCCGGCAAACCTCATGGACAATGATCTTTTGCCAAGTCCTTTTTTGCCAACTAACATCCATGTTTGATTATTTCTTATTGATATTGATTTTTGGAATTGTTCTTCAACTTCATTGAACCCAATTATTTTTTTTATTTCTATATTTTCATTCATTTATTATTGTCATATAAATAAGTTTCAACAATTTGGACTATACTATTATTTATTTCTGCAATAGACATAGATGCATCTATAACATGCATTCTTTTATTTTTATCTGCCAGTATTAAATAACCTTTCCTAACCAATTCATGAAATTTTAATCCTTTTGACTCAAAACGATTTTCATTGTTATTTCTAGAATTAGCTCTTAACAAACCTTGTTTAACATCAATGTCTAGAATAAATGTTAAGTCAGGATCAAAATTGTTTAAACAGAAACTATGGAGTTCTTCTATTTCTTTTTCTGACACACCTCCTACAAAGCCTTGATAAATTCGAGTAGAGTCAGCAAACCTATCACTAATTACAATTTTACCTTGTTTTAAATTTGGTTTAATTAACCGTTCATAATTATCAAGTCTTGAGGCATACATCAAAAGTGCTTCTGTTTTCGCATTCCATCTTTCAGGATTACCTGTAACAAGAAGATTTCTTATACTCTCTGCACCCTTGGTTCCTCCAGGTTCTCTTGTAACAAAGACATTATGTGATCTTGATGAGAGGTAATCTGATAATAACTCTATTTGAGTTGTTTTACCTGAGCCCTCTCCTCCTTCAAAACTAATAAACAATTTAATGATACCTGCAATAGTTAATCACTTAACAGAGCCCCAAATTATATAATCAATTGTTGACCCTATTCTATTTATAAATCCTTGTTTTTTAATATTTTCACCAGCATATAGTGAAAATGAAAGATTTGGTTTATTGGGAATCTCTATTGATAGAGTTCCAAGGACAGTATCTTTTTTTACTGGTGCAGAGATTGGTTCATTCCATCTAGCTTTAACTTTCATTTCTCTTTGTTCAACAGAATTTAGTAAAAGGTTAATTTTGTCTTTCACAATTAAGGGAACTTTATCTTCTTCTCCTAAAAAAACCTTTGCTTTAGTGACGGTTTCATTTGTTTCATATAAGTTTATTTTTTTAAATTCACGAAAAGCAGAGTTTAATAACCTAGAAGACTCTTGTTTCCTCTGCCTCATAGAAGTCATGCCATTCAAAACTAAAATAAATCGTAAATCATTTCTTTTTGCTGAACCAACAAGACCATAACCAGATTCTTGGGTGTGGCCTGTTTTGAGCCCATCTGCACCAAATACTAAGTTATTGTAAAGGATTGGATTTCTATTTCCTTGTTTAATACCGTTGTAGGTAAAAGAAATTTCAGAAAACATTTTATAAAGATCTGGAAATTTTTTAATTAGGTTTGTCGCTAATTTAGATAAGTCCCTAGCTGTTGTATTTTGTTCAGGGTCAGGCCAACCGGTAGAGTTTTTAAAAACTGTGTTTTTCATTCCCAATTCGCGGGCAACGGAATTCATTAAATCAGAAAATATTTCTTCAGTCCCAGAAATGCCTTCTGATAAAACAATTGCTGCATCATTACCAGATTGAACTATGACACCTCTTAAAAGATCCTCAACAGAAACATTTTGGCCAGGCTCTAAAAATGTTCTAGACCCTCTTTTCTTCCAAGCTTTCTCACTAACAATAAATTTATCATCTAAAGAAATACTTTTATTTTGTATCTTTTCAAAGACTATGTATATAGTCATTAGCTTTGCCATGGATGCAGGTTTCATTAATTGATCAGGGTTTTTTTCAAGAATGATTTGCCCTGTATCAGGATCTATTAACATTGCTTGTTCAGCAACAGTATCCATTGAATAGGAGAAATTTGATAATAAAAATGATGTAAGTATTAAACAAAATGCTAATTTTAATATTTTCATGATTTATCCCTTGAAATGCTATTCTACAACGATTTTTGAACCTTTAAAACCTAATTTAAATACTTTTTCGAGTATTTCGTCAGCTTTTTCAACTTCCTGCGTTGGTCCTAATCTCACTCTTTGTAGAATTCTTCCTTTAAACTCAATAGACGATATATTTGTGTCATAAATATGAGCGATTTTTGTAATAACATTACTAGCATTTTCAGTAGAAGCAAAAGCACCAACTTGTACCCAGATATTTGTTTCTATGGGTTTTACTTTTCTTAAATTACCTTGGCGTGAAGATGCGAGAATTTGAGTAAAACTTGTCTCTTCTTTCTTGTCAAGATTTTGAACACCATCATTCGTTACAGTGTTTACAATAGACACCTTAGGTCTTGAAGCAGAATTGATTTTTGGCAATTCTACACTATAATTATCTGAATTTTCTGCACCTGGAAATTTACCATCTTTTGCAGATCTCTCTAACCAAAGAGATTTTTCAATTAAAATATTTACCTTAACTCTAGCAATTCCAACATCTTTAAACCCCAATAATTCAGCTGCCTTTTCAGACAAATCTATTATCCGACCATGGACGTAAGGGCCTCTATCATTAATTCTGACATTTAAAATATTGCCATTATCTAAATTAGTAACCCTGACCATGCTTGGCATGGGTAATGTTTTGTGTGCTGCACTTATGTTATTTTTATTGAATATTTCACCATTTGCTGTAAGTTTTCCATGAAATTTATCGCCATACCAAGAAGCTATTCCAGTTTCTTGATAAGAAAGATCTCTTTTAGGGTAATACCAGATGTTTTTAATTTCATATGGTTTTCCTATTTTATATTTTGGATTTGAAATAGTTGGTGACAAAGTTCGAATATTTGGAAGT
>CABYVI010000068.1 GCA_902522415.1 uncultured SAR116 cluster alpha proteobacterium
TGTAATAAACACTTCCTGCTATATCAGCAGGTGCTGCAACTGTTGCAGAAGTAAGATATGATGTATTTTGCAAATTATAGTTTACAGCATCTGGGCCAGAGAGAAAGATTCCTGAGACTAAAACTTGTTTTTCTGTGCCAATTGTATCGTCAATAAATTTTGCTTCATCATATTCAAATACAACTTCGTCACCTGAAATTACATCTGATGAACTGCCTTCTACTTCTACTTTTGATGTTCCATCAAATACTTTATTCGAAGCAGAAAATGTGGCATTCAATGGTTTTTTAGTTATACTTGCTAAAATATAATCTGTGGAATTGTTTAGTGAATAGTTTGAACTATCTGCGCCTATAATTGTTGAGCTAACTGTCACAGTTTTATTATTTGCAGCTTTCTTATTTGAAAAATTAGCAATGATTTCTGCCAAACTAACTGTGTCCCCTGAAATTACTCCACTTAAACTACTTGTCACTGCAGCAATAGTATTTCTGTCATATATTTTATCGGATGCAGAAAAAGATGCTGTCAAAGCTTTATGTAAGATATCTGCATTCGTAGTCGCAGTAGAATTCTGAAGACTATAGTTTGAAGATGATGACCCATCAATACTAATGCCTGAAACTGTAACTGTTTTTCCGTTTGCTACGTTCATATCAGAAAATAAAGCACTAACATTAGAAAGTGAAATTTGATCGCCGGATATAACCCCACTTAGTGAACCTGAGACGCTTGCGATATTATTTCTATCATAAGTTTTATTTTCTGAACTATATGAAGCTGTGACTGTTTTTGGGGTTATATTTGCGGTAGTTGTTGTTGAATTGTTCTGTAAGCTGTAGTTTGACGCTCCCGGTCCTCCTATAGTTATACCTGAGACTGTGACTGTTTTTGAGTTGCCTACATTAATGTCTGAAAATAGTGAACTTGTTTTTGCAACGGTGACTGTATCCCCAAAAATAACCCCAGCTAGACTACCACTTACTGTTGCTGACGTTGACCTATCATAGATTTTATCAGAAGCCGTATATGAAGATGTTATAGGTTTAGGCGTAATATTTGCTGTAGTAGTCGCAGTAAAATTCTGCAAGTCATAATTTGCTACATCTGATCCGCTTATACTAATACCCGACATTGTAACAGTTTTACCATTTCCTGCATCCTTATCTGAAAAAGTAGCAGAAGGTGTATTCAATGTTACAGTATCACCCGAAACAATGCCAGACATGCTCGCAGATGAACTTGCTGACACCAACCTATCGTATACTTTGTTGCTCGCTGAAATACTTACTTCAACAGGTTTCTTTGTATAAGTAACCTGCCCAGTTAGAGTTATAACATTGCTAAAATTAACATGAGTTTCTGTTACACTCGTTGCTGTTAAGGCGTAACTTCCTGCTCTGATGTTTCCTGATGAACTTAAGGGAAACCCTCCAGAAGGTGCCAATGTAAAAGAGGCAGAACCATTGGCACCATCATTTAAACTAAATACTCGTCCTGACAGTGAAGACTTTGATTTCATATCAAAAACTGTATTGGTTGAACCCAACCCAACATTACAATCTGAACGAGAACAGAATAAGTATTTAGCCGTATCGATAGAATAAGAAGCTGTATTACTATATACAACATCAGCCGTATCAGATAGCTCAACTATAAGCTGATTTGCAGGAACAATAGAATAAACCCCATTAACAAATGAAATGTCATAATTAGAAGAAGTCAATCCTGATGGTGTTAGAGTATAGTTTCCAGCAACATTGTTTGAAGCATCACTCCTTGTAATTGTCAACGAACCTCCAAGCACAGAGTGATCTTCACCTCCAATGAAACCAAAATAGCTCACGTCTTTATATCCAACAGTGTCAGATTCAGTGACAAACTTGGCATCGGCATTCGCTATAATTTGTAAAACTGCCTCTGAAATATCTGCAGTTGTAGTTGTCGAAGTGTTTAGAAGTGTGTAGTTACTTGCGTCAGCAGCTCCAATACTTATTCCTGATACTGTGACTGTCTTACCATCTGCCACATTTGCATCTGAAAATACAGAGCTGGTTTTTGATACCGAAACACTGTCCCCTAAAACAATTCCAGAAAGACTTCCACTAACAGTTGCAAAATTTGTACTATCGTAAGTTTTATCAGATGCTGTGTAAGATGCTGTTACATTCTTTCTATTAACTGTAAGTGTACCTTGATTATAATTACCTATTAAATAACCTAACCGCTCAACAGCCGACGAAGCTGTTAAAGCATGCGTTCCTGCAGTATAGTTGTTTGATGAAGACTTGCTCCCTCCAACTGCTACTGAAGCTACTGTACTTAAAGTTTGTGCAACTGTATCACCATTTTGTAGCCCATTAACAGTAGTAGTTAGAGTTGGAGAAGTTCCATAAGTCAAAGTTTTATCATCAGCAACAACTATCAAAGTAGGCCTCTCACGATAAATTGCATGTATCCCTGTACCAAGTGCAAGCGCATAATTAGAGGAGCTTTCATCACTGTTATATCGAAATCGATTTGAACCAGAGCCAACAATTTCAGTCATGCCTGAACTTCCTGATACACTCCCTGAATACAACGAAGCTCTACCGTTGGCTCCAAGCGTAATAGAAGCTCCACCTGAAAAATTTATATTTCCGCCCGTAGACGTTCCAGAACCAGTTGATTGGCCTGCATTAAGTATTAATGCCGAAGTACCGGTATTCTGAGTATTAATATTACGACTAACTAACAAATCGTCAGACAATGTCGCTATTGAAATCGTTCCTGATGCAAAGACACCATTGTTAGTCGCAACACTTCCAATCGATAAGACTCCACTATTTACAAACAATAAATTTCCAACTCTTGATCCATTTGATCCAGAAGATAATACAGATACATTATTAGCAGAACTATCCAAATTAAAATTTCCCGACCCTAGTAATAGAAGACTATCAGAAACTATTTTTCCTGTTAAACCTCCTGCGGAGCCATCATTAACGTTACTAGGAGAAGAAATTGTAACTATACTTGCTCCACTTGTTGTAACAGGTGCGTTTATGTCTATATTTGATGTAGAACTAAAAAGAATATCAGATCCAGAATTACTAGATGTAATATTACTATCAATAGTTAGGGTGCCACTATAAATAGAAAT
>CABYVI010000069.1 GCA_902522415.1 uncultured SAR116 cluster alpha proteobacterium
GTTTATTTTATAAGTCCTTCAGAACTTTATGAACAAAAAATTACAAACCAAAAACTCCGCCTTGGTGGTCTTGTTAAATCTGATTCAATCTTTAAAGAAGGTACTTTAATTAGATTTGATATAACTGATGGTGAGAAATCTATTACAGTTAAATATGATGGGTTACTACCTGACCTTTTTAAAGAAAATCAAGGTGTTATAGTTGAAGGAGTGTATAATAATGTTATGTTTAAAGCTGAAAGTCTTTTGGCAAAGCATGACGAAAATTATATTCCAAGGGAAATAACAAATAGTTTAAAAGACCAGGGTTTATGGAAGGGCAAAGATTAGAATGAATAATTTTATAGTAGAATTGGGTCATATTTCTTTGGTATCTGCACTTGTTCTATCTTTTTTGCAATTTTCTATTTTGTTTGTTAAAGCTGAAAAAACTTTCTTTTTTATACCAGCTATTCCAAAGCTAGTTTTTTTAACTACTGCCTTTTCTTTTTTTATCTTAGTATTTTCATTTATTGTATCTGATTTTTCTTTGGATCTAGTAGCAAAGTTTTCACATACTTCTAAACCTTTAATTTATAAAATATCAGGTACTTGGGCTAACCACGAAGGTTCTTTGTTACTCTGGATTTTAATTCTTGTTGCATTTGGTGCTATTACCTCAAGCTTGGAATTAGAAAATAAATTTCATTCTATATTGACTTCAATACAAGGACTTTTAAATTTTTTATTTTTAGCACTTTGCATATTCACATCAAATCCTTTTAATAGATCTGAAATGATTCCAAGTAACGGTTCAGGTCTCAATCCTGTACTTCAGGATTTGTTGTTGGCTTTTCACCCTCCTATTCTCTATTTTGGATATGTTGGCCTTTCAGTGGCATTTTGTTTTGCGTTGGCCGCTTTAATAAACGGAGAATTTAACAGAAAATGGGCTTCTGCTGTTAGACCTTGGATAATTATCTCCTGGATCACCCTAACAATTGGAATTTCTTTAGGAAGTTATTGGGCTTATTATGAATTAGGTTGGGGTGGTTGGTGGTTTTGGGATCCCGTAGAAAATGCTGCTTTAATGCCATGGCTTATAGCCACAGCATTACTTCATTCAATTATAGTTTTTGAAACCCGAAATGAATTAAGATCTTGGACATTGTTATTATGTATTTTAGGGTTCTCTTTTTCTTTGTTAGGAACTTTTATTGTACGATCTGGAATTATTACGTCCGTTCACTCATTTGCTGCTGACCCAAAAAGAGGGCTTGTTATTCTTTTTATTTTGTTAATTGCTACTATAATTCCACTTGGAATTTTTGCATTTAAATCTGAATCATTTAGAACAAATACGCATATAAATTTACTAAGCAAAGAAATGTCGCTTGTTATTAATAATTTTATTCTAGTGATTTCTTCATTTATTATTCTTATTGGAACAATGTACCCATTACTTTTAGAGCTTATAAATGGCAGTCAAATTACTGTCGGAAAACCGTTTTTTTTAATATCCCTATCTCCTTTTATGATGGCAACTCTATTCTTTATGGGCGTAGGCCCATTACTTTACTGGAAAAGGAATTACTTACGGAAAACTTATTTTACATTCTTAATTCCAATTTTGATTACTATAATGGTTTTAATTTTGTTTGTCCTAATCCTAGATTTTCCAATCATATCTGTAGTAGGTTTTACTTTATCTGTATGGCTAATTTTAAATATTCTTTATTTAATTATTAAAGACACTAACCTAATATCCATATTTAAAAGTGAAAGGAAGATTAAATCATTAACAACACAGCAGTTAGCAGTTTGTATAGCACATATAGGTGTTGCTACTTTTTCAATTGGTGCAGTCACAGAAAATTATTTCAATCAAGAAATAATAGAGCAATTAAAGCCTGGAGAAAAGATAAGTTTAGGAAATGAATATTTTATTTTCCAAAGCATAAAACAAAGCCTAGGACCAAACTATATTTCAGAAATTGGAGAACTAACGTATTATAATAAAAATGATGTTGCGAAATATACACTTTATCCAGAAAAAAGATTATTTCCAGTAGAGAGGCAAACAACTTCGGAAGTAGCAATTTACAGAAGTATTCATGGGGATATTTATGCTGTTATAGGTGATGGTGACCCTGAAAATGGATATACTTTTAGAATTTACTCAAAACCTCTAGTTTCGTTAATTTGGCTTGGAGCTATTATCATGGTTTTAGGAGGTATTTTCTCTTTGAGAATTCAATTAAAAAAAGCAAATTTTCGAAGAGCAAAACTAATATGAGAAAATTAATTTTTTTTATACCTTTAATATCGATATCAGTATTAATTTTTATGATTGGTGCAGTGCTTATTAAGCAAAATAATTTTAATGATAAAAAAACTATTAAATCCGTTTTTATTGATAAACATTTTCCAAAAGAAAGCATTAGATTATTGAACAGTTCCCAAATCATAAATTTAAATAAATTTAAAGGTTCTTCGTTTTTAGTTAATTTTTTTTCATCTTGGTGTGAACCTTGTAAATTAGAAGCAGAAAATTTAGAGAAACTATCTGATAAAATAAATATCATTGGGATAGCATATAAAGATAAAAGTGATGATATATCTAAATTTTTAAATAATTTTGGAAATCCATATCAAACAATTGGTATAGATCCTAATGGTGAAATTGCAATAAATTGGGGTGTTTACGGTGTCCCGGAAACTTTCCTAATTAATAAAAATGGTAAGATTGTCTTACGTCACGCAGGTCCAATAACAAACTCCGTATTAAGCAGTGAAATACTTCCAAAGATTGAGGAAGCAGTCAATGAATAAATTCATTTTAATTTTGTTAACTCTTATAATTATTAACCCTCCAATATCTTACACCGTTGAACCTGATGAAATAATTTCAAACTCTGTTTTTGAAAAAAGAGCTAGAGATTTATCAAAAGGTATAAGATGCTTAGTATGCCAAAATCAAAGTATAGATGACAGTGACTCAGACTTGGCAAAAGATTTAAGAAAAATTATAAGAGAAAAAATTGTTCAAGGGGAAACAGATACAGATATAACAGAATTTCTGGTTAATAAATATGGTAACTTTATTCTAATGAAACCACCTTTATACAACGAAACATATATTTTATGGGTTAG
>CABYVI010000070.1 GCA_902522415.1 uncultured SAR116 cluster alpha proteobacterium
ACAAGAATTGAGCCAACGGCCATAACATTATATTCATTATAGAACCTCCCTTTTATAATTGTTGCAAGTCCTGCAGGGGCTAACATACCAGAGGGTGATATAGGTGAAAGTATTAGCGACCAAAAAAAGTCATTCCAAACAAAGGAAAAAATCAAAACCCCTAATGCAGCCATAGCTGGCCTTACTAGGGGTAAAACTATTTTATAAAAAATTTCTAGTTCTGTTGCTCCGTCTACACGTGCAGATTCCAATATTTCATTTGGGATTTGAGAAATAAAATTACGCATAAAAAAAACACAAAATCCGGCTTGGAACGCACTATGAAAAAGAATTAAAGCGTATTTAGTATTCCATATACCAAGATCTTGTGTAAGTCTTAGAACTGGTATCATAAGCACTTGGTAGGGTATAAAGTTTCCTCCTACAAAAATAGCAAAAATGATCATCATGCCTTTAAATCGGAACTTTGACAGAGCATATCCAGCCATGGTAGCTATAGATATTGAAATAATAGTAACAGGAATGACAACAACAAATGAGTTCAAAATTGAAGTCATAAATGGGCCATTAGTAAGAGTTGTTTTAATAGCGTATAAAGTAAAAGGATCAGGCAATTCAAAACCTCTGCCACCTGCATTTAGCTGATTTGCCGTTTTAAATGCAGCAAGGCTAATTATAAAAAGCGGGACAAGCCACATCATTAAAAACAAGGTAACCAAGAAATAATAAAGAGTTTTTCGTTGGTAACTGGATTTCTCTATAGGCGTTGGAAACATAGTCTATCTCATATTTTCATCTTGATAATACATACGATAAATAAATGCGATTATAAAAATAAGCATAAATGCAAAAAGCAAAACTGATATAGCTGAACCATATCCATAGTCTTGATCAAAAAGTGTTTTTTGAAACATGTACCTAGACATGACGTCTGATGATCCTCTTCCAGGACCACCTTCAGTCATAATCTGTGTCATATCAAATGAATCTGTTCTTAGTGCACCTATAATGGTTACAACTGCAGCGACGAATGTTGCTGGCCATAATTGAGGCATAACTACATGTCTGAAAAGTTTCCAGCCATATGCTCCATCCATTCGAGCTGCCTCAATTTGTTCTGGATTTACTGATGTAAGACCAGCTAAATAAATAATTAGACAGTATCCAATTTGCCTATACCATGCAGCAACAATAATACCGTAAGTAGCTTTATCCTTGTCACCAATTACACCATCCTGCCAACCTAAATATTCATACATAGGGGATAATAAGCCTCCATTTGGATCATAAAAAAATTGGAAAACGAAACCAATTACTGCAGATGAAATTACAAAAGGAAAGAAGAAAAGTGATTTACTTAGTTTAATATACCAACCAATCTGGTTTAAAAAAAGTGCTAACCCAAGACCGATTGGAATTGCTAAAGGGAAGAAAATTAGCCATTTTAACGTATTAAACATTAGCTTGGTTTCAACAGATAATCGAGGCCATCTTATAGTTTCTCCATCAGTCAAATTTATATACAAACCAATAACTTGATCTATGACTGGCAGGTTTAAACTTTTTTCACCCGGATCAAAAACTTTTTGCCAATACTTTGATATTTTTTTAATATCTTTTGGAGTTTTTTCAAAAAAACGTTCATAATTTGTGAAGCCGACATACACCATATCTGGAATTTTTCTACAAGTCTCGTTTTCTTTTAAGGATTTAAAGTCTCTTCCGTCAGAACATTTAAACTGAGTGCCATTCCAGTCATGAAAACTAATCCAAAAGCTCCCGCCAATAGGGTATACAACCATTATTGTAAAATAAATTAAAGCGGGTGCAAGAAACAGCCAGGGTGTTAGGTCAAATTTTTTTTTCATTTAATAATAGATTTTTATGATTAACTAAAGGAGCAAATTTAGTTAGCTCCTTTAGTTATAGTATTATTTAACCACCAAAAATACGTGAACGTTCTTCTTCCATTTCTTCAAGAATGTCCATCATGCTTTCTGGATCAAGCATAAATTCAACCATAAGTTGCATTGCAGCTTTTGCCATTTCAGGAGTGGTGTCTCTGTCAAAAAACTGTGCAGTTTTTGATTTTGATAGCATTTCAGCACCAGCCTTTTGAAATCTATCAGATGGAGCTGGTGAACCAGAATGAGGTGAAAGCTGACCTAAAACATTATTCATTGCTGTCAAATTTTCAGGTTGTGCATAAAAAGCCAAAAACTTTTTGCCATTTTCAACATTTTGTGCATTAGATGGCATAAAGATTATTTCTGTTGGAGCATCCTCACCGAGTTCTAAGTTTGGATCAATTGGTGGGAACTGATAAAAATCTAGTTGATTCTGAGTTTCCTCAGGTAAATTAGCAACTATAAAATTACCAATCAAATATGATGCCGCTTCACCATTAATTAGAGGTGCTTGTGCTTCTTGCCAACTGTAATTCTGATGATCATCCATAAAACAACCCGCTTCAATAGCTTTAGCCCAATTCTTAAATGTATTTACTACACCTTCATCTGTATATTTTGTCTTACCAAGCATAAGATCAATATGATAATCAAGGCCATTAGTTCTAAGATTGATATAATCAAACCAACCAGCAGCAGTCCACAAGTACTTAGTTCCGATTGCTACAGATGCTACTCCTTTGGCACTTAGTTTTTTACAATTATCTAAAAATTCATCATATGTGTTAGGAATAGATATACCATTTGCTTCATATACATCTTTTCGATAATAAACTCCCCACTGATAATATGAATATGGAACTGCATACTGTTTTCCACCAAAAGTTACTGATGGCATTGTTGATGACATAGTGTTGGCCCATCCTTCTTGAGACCAAACGTCAGAAATATCTAAAAATAGCCCATCTTCAACAAAACCAGCCATTCTATTTCCAGCAAACCAGGTCGCAACATCAGGTCCTTTATCAGCAGCTAATATTGTTCTAACAGCTGTTTTAAAAGCCTCATGCTCTGTAGTATTGAGTTGAACTTCTATATCTGGATTAGCTGCTTGAAACTTTGCTACTATATCCTCAAAAGCTTTTCTTGGAGCTGCGTCTGAAGCATTTGAAGCTATTACTAATTTAC
>CABYVI010000071.1 GCA_902522415.1 uncultured SAR116 cluster alpha proteobacterium
ATTTAATATAATCGTAATCTGATTGAACACCTAAATGAGTTAAAATTGTTAGCTTTGATTCAATTAATTTAGACCATTCAAAAGCTAAATTAAAATGTGCATGTGATTCATGCGGTTCATCTCTTAATGCACCAACTATAAATAATTCAATATTTTTTAATTTAATAAAATTTGATTTAGGCATATCAACAACATCTGTGCAATAGGCAAATTGATTATTAAATATGAATCCCAAAGTGTTGGAATTACCATGGTACTGCTTCATAACTTCAATATCAAAATCATATAGAAAATGATTTCCATAACTTAGTTTTTTTAGAGTCATAGGAGGTGTGTAATAACTTGGAGAATTTTCTCCTTTTTTAAAGAGATAATCAAATTGAATTTTTAATTGATTATAAGTTTTACTACTAGCATAAATTGGAATTTTAGTTTTACTGGTAAAATAAAAAGGTCTTAATTCTGCTAATCCAGAGATATGATCTGCATGTCCGTGTGTAATTAATACAGCATCAATTTTATCAATTTTCGTTTTAAGTAATTGGTTTCTAACATCAGGCCCAGCATCAACTAAAATTGTTTTTCCATTTTTCTCAATTAAAACTGAAGAACGTTGCCTTCTATTTTTTTTATTTTTAGGATTACATTTCCCCCAACCAATTTTTCCTAAAGCAGGAATTCCTACAGAGGTACCACAACCTAACATAGTTATTTTCATTATTATTAAGGCCTCATTTTTTTAAATAAGTTTAAAGTATTTTTACGTGTTTCATAAGCAACATTTTGAAGTGTTGTATTTCTTAGCTTAGAAATACATTCAGCTATAAAATATGTATTTTTTGGCTCGTTAGTTTTGCCTCTAAAAGGAATTGGAGATAAAAATGGAGAGTCAGTTTCAACTAAATATCTATCATCTGGTACATATGATGCTATTTCTTGTAATTCGTGTGAATTTTTAAAAGTCACTATTCCACTGAAAGAAATATAAAAGCCTATATCTAGTGCTGATTTTGCCAATTGCTTTCCACCAGTAAAGCAATGAAGGACACCTTGAAATAGTCTTTCTGAATAATTTGATACCAACAATTCTTGCATATCTTTGTCTGCGTTTCTAGAATGAACAACAATAGGCAGATTTAGTGATTGAGATACATTTATTTGAGTTTGAAAAGATTTTTTTTGATCCTTTTTTGATGAATAGTCATAATAGTAATCTAAACCCGCCTCACCCACGCCAACACATTTTTTATTTTGACATTTTTTTTTAATTTCATCAAAGTTGTTAGATAATTTATCAATGCTTGCTTTATGAGGATGTATTCCTGCTGTATGCCAAATAAAATCATATTTTTTAGAAATTAATTCTATTTTTTTTATGTCATCTAAAGTTGTACATATTGAGACCATTTCCGTTACATGATGTTCTTTAGATCTCATTATTACATTATCTAATTGTGAATAAATTTTTTCGTAATCTAGATGACAATGGGAATCTATTAGGGAATATTCAATATCTTCAATCATGTTTCTGTATCTATCCGTGGAAATATTGGCTTTGGATTATCTATAATATTAGATTGAATATGAAATTCAGGATTTAAATAAACAAAATTTCTTTCTTTGTTATCTACTGACAATTGATCTAATATTCTATTAGATGAAATGGGCATGAATGCTAGCGTCAAAATTGCAATTTTTCTGATATTATCAGATAAAATCCATAAAACATCTTCCATTCTTTTTCTATTTTCATTTTTTAATTTCCACGGAGCTTGATCATCAACATATTTATTTGCTTCAGATATAAATTTCCATATTAATTTTAATGCCTCATGAAAACATTGTTTATCAATTTCTATTTTTACATTAACGAATAATTTTATAGATTTATCACAAAAAGAATTATCTTGATTATTTAGATTTGAAGGTTTTTTTGGTATTTTGCCATCACAATTTTTATAAATCATAGAAATTACTCTTTGAGAGAGATTTCCCAAATCATTTGAAAGATCGCCATTAATCCTTGAATGAAGTGCATTTTTCGAAAAATCGCCATCACTTCCAAATGGAACTTCTCTTAATAAAAAATAGCGGATTTGGTCTAAACCGTATAAATTAATCATTTCTATAGGATCTATTACATTTCCCTCTGACTTTGAAATTTTTTTTCCTTCATTTGTCCACCATCCGTGGGCATATATTCTCTTTGGGAGAGGTAAATCAGCAGCCATCAGAAATGCTGGCCAATAAACAGCGTGGAACCTTAATATATCTTTTCCAACCATGTGAAGATCTGCGGGCCAGAAATTTATATATTCTTTATTTTCTATATCTGGATAACCTATTGCTGATAAATAATTTGTTAGTGCATCTAACCAAACATACATTATGTGGTTATTGCTATCAGGAACTTTAACGCCCCATGCAAAACTTGTTCTGCTTACGGATAAATCTCGTAAACCACTCTGTACAAAGCTTTTAACTTCATTTAACCTGCTTTTGGGGTCAATGAAGTCAGGGTTTTTATCATAAAAATCAAGCAACTTATCTTGCCATTTTGACAAATTAAAGAAATAGCTTTCTTCTTCAACCCATGAAACTTCTGCACCAGAAGGAGCTTTTCCATTAATTATTTCTTTTTCAGAATAAAATGCCTCATCTTTTAGGGCATACCAGCCAGAGTATTTGTCAAGATAGATATGATTGTTCTCATGCAATTTTTTCCATAAATTTTCAGATGCTATTTTATGTCTTTTTTCAGTAGTTCTGATAAAGTCGTCATTAGATAAATTAAGTATTTCAGTTAAAGATCTAAAATCTTTGCTTATAAAATTAGCGTATTCCAAAGGTGTTTTGTTCTGTGATATAGCTGCTTTCTCTACTTTTTGACCGTGTTCGTCAGTACCAGTTAAAAATTTAACGTTATAACCATCAAGTCTTTTAAATCGAGCTATAACATCACATGCAATACTCGTGTATGCGTGTCCAATATGCGGTTTATCATTAACATAATAAATCGGGGTTGTTATGTAGTAAT
>CABYVI010000072.1 GCA_902522415.1 uncultured SAR116 cluster alpha proteobacterium
AAAAGCTTGGAGCAGATATTCCAGCTTGTTTATATTCTCAACCACTTTTAGCAGAAGGTATTGGAGAAAGAATTTCACTTATAAATTTTAACAAAAATCTTAATATTGGGGTTGTTTTAATAAATCCAAATATTCAATTATCCACAAGAGATGTGTTCACTAATTTTAAATTTAAAGAAAATCTACAAAAAAGTTTTATAACTTCAGTTTATAAGCTTAATGATTTCAAAGAACTTTCAATTATTGGGAATGACCTAAAAGAAACTGCTGTTAGAATAGTTCCAGAGGTTGAAAAAATATTGAGAATATTTGAAAACGAAAATAATTGTATTTATTATGGAATGTCAGGTTCTGGACCCACATGTTTCGGAATCTTTAAGTCAAAAAGTTCTGCATCTGATTTTAATAAAAGATTTAAAAATATATTTGAAATTAATAATTATTGGTTTTGGTCTGGTGGAATTCTTGGGGAATCAATAAGAGAATTGATTTTACCACTATAATTTAATAATTAAATTATGTAAGATAATGATTGACTCTATGTTTAAATTTTTAGAAAGCTTTCAAAAACGTGACTTTGGTCTTTTAGGACTTATAACAATTCTTGTATTGGCATTAATTGTTAGTCTTTTAGCATTTAAAAGTAGAAATGATCAGTGGAATGTTTGGTCTCAAAATAAGGAAATAGCTTTTTTCAATCAAAGTCCGTTATTATCAACTGCAGATGGTCCATACTTTTTGGATTTATCAAAATCTGTTAAAATGGGTAGGTCATTAAGCTCTTACAAAGAAAGAAGGTTTTTTCCTGAATATGACAAAGAATTTAGGAATAAAAGTAATAAGACTGAGATTTCTGAACCAAGTTTTTTTCAAATTTCATTATTGCCTATTTCAATAAACTTTTTTTCTGAACTATTTAATAGTGACCTGCTAACAACAGCAAATTTAATTATACCATACACGGCGTTTTTAACTGCGTTTTCAATTATATTATTTTTTATTATTCTAGGTTTTGGTTTTGAAGGAACAATTGCTGGCTTGGGGGCATCACTTTCACAATCCCTTTTTGTTAGGACCTCTATTGGTCGAGTTGATACAGATCTTTTAAACGTTAGTTTTTTTTACTCAATACTAGCCCTAATTTTTCTCTCTGTTAGATCGAAAGATTTAAAATTAAAAATATTTTTTATTTCTTTGTGTGGCTTAATAAATTTTTTGTTTACTTGGTGGTACCAACACCCAGGGTTTATTTTCCCATTTATAATAACAATTATTTTACTGCAGTTTCTATATAAAACCAGTTTTAATATTTCAATTTCTCAAATAGTTCTTTTTTTAGTCTTTAGTGGGCCTTCTTATGTTATGAAAAGCACAAATAGTATTGCTTCTTTTATAGGTGAATTTTTACTTTTTAGTCGCCCTGAAACTTCAAAAAACGTTTTAAAATTTCCTGATACATTTCAAACTATAACTGAGCTTCAAAAACTAGATTTTTTTGAATACTTCAAAACAGTACTTGGTGAAGGAAATGAGTGGGTTGGAATTTTGGGAATTTTTGGTTTGATGTTTTTTTTATTTTTGAATTCTAAAAAAAGTGCAATATTATTTTCTGTTATTATTTTTTTATTAATGAGTGTCTTTATAGGGAAAAGGTTTGCTATATATGCCGTCCCACTTTACTGGTTTGGTTTTTCGTATTTATCAATAAGCATAATGCTGTTTCTTTCAAAATATATTAATATTAAAAAGTTAAATAATAATGTCTATAAACTTTTAATCTCTACATCAACATCAATCCTTTTAATTATTATGTGTGTTACAAACTCATTATCAATGTGTGAAAATAGTTTTTTCTTCAATTGTAAACCAAGATATACTCCAACACCTTCTTTTTCCTCAGAATTAACAAGAGCATTTGATTCTCTGAATTCAGATAATTTTGATAAAAAATCTGTAATAGTAACTTGGTGGGATTACGGTTACTGGTTAAACTTTTTCTCTGGATTAAGTACGGTCCATGATGGAGGGTCTCAGAGATCACCAAAAACCTATCTTGTTGCAAATACTTTGACTTCTACTTCTCAAAAGAAATCATATGATACTATTAATTATCTAGTCTCATCTGACTTAGAAAAAATTACAGAAGATACTAAGAATAATTTAGATTATTTTGAGCAACAAATTTCAACATCCTCTTCTATTAAAAGACCTACATATTTAATGCTTACTAATGATATGATCCGCTGGTGGCAAACCATTACTTATATTGGGAATTGGAATATAAATGAAGGTGTGCAGGGGATCAAAGATATTTTTCATCCAACTAAATGTGAATCGAAAAATCAGAATCAACTGGTTTGTAATGAGGGAATTGTTGATGGTAAAACTGGACGTTTATTTATTAATGAAGATCAGTATGCTCAATTAGAGTCTGTATCAATAGTTAGAGATGGTAAATTATTTCAACAGTTTCTTTATAAGGGAAAAAAATCTAGTATTGCACTTTTAATAATAGAAAATGACTTGAATGTTGATTATTTTTTAACACACCCTGAAACTATAAAATCAACTTTTGTTGAATTGTTTTTGTTTAAACGTCCTGAAAATAATTTATTTAAACTTGAAAAAGATGGTTACCCTTTATACAGACTTTATAAAATAAATTAAATTGATTTTTCTTGAACCATTGTAATATTTTATATAAATTAGGTTTTAATATTGGGGCGTGGCCAAGTGGTAAGGCAGCAGGTTTTGATCCTGTGTACCGTAGGTTCGAATCCTACCGCCCCAGCCAAACTTTATTTTATTGAATAGCCATTTTTATTTGTTACAATTTCTAATTTTGAAACTGAGAACTTACTAAGTTTTTTCCTTAGTCTATGCATATGTGTTTCAA
>CABYVI010000073.1 GCA_902522415.1 uncultured SAR116 cluster alpha proteobacterium
GTCACTACTGGACCATTAATAGATAAACAAGCATTAGAAAAAGTTGAAGAACATATTGAGGATGCCGTTTCTAAAGGGGCTTCAATTCTTTCAGGAGGTACAAGGTCAAATCAAGGTGGAACTTTTTTTAATCCAACAGTTTTGACAGATGTTAACTCGACAATGAAAGTAGCAAAAGAAGAAACTTTTGGTCCAATTGCCCCATTATTTAAATTTGATTCTGTTGAAGATGTAATAAAAGCAGCAAATGACACTGAATTTGGATTAGCTGCTTATTTTTATGCCAAAGATCTCTCAAAAGTTTGGAGAGTTGCAGAAGCATTAGAATATGGGATTGTTGGTATCAATACTGGCTTAATTTCTACTGAAGTCGCTCCATTTGGGGGGATTAAGCAATCTGGACTTGGAAGAGAGGGGTCAAAGTACGGCATTGATGATTTTCTTGAAATAAAATATCTCTGCATGAGTGGTATCTAGACAAGTCTCAAAACCAAAAAAACTATTTACATTTAATAATACTGTGTCATTTTGCATTAAATAGTATGTGAAAAAATATTACACATAAATTAATTTAATTTTTTAGGGGGATAAAATGAAATATTTAATTAAATTCTTCCTGCCATTCCTTATGATTGGTATTATATCACCAGCATTTGCTGCTTCATTAAAATGGTCAATGCCAGGTGATTCATTAACCTTGGATCCGCATGCTCAAAATGAAGGTCCAACTCATATGGTATCAAGGCAGGTTTACGAAAGTCTTGTTACAAGAACGGTTGATATGTCAATTCAACCACAGTTAGCCACTTCATGGTCAGCAACTGGCCCTGAAACATGGGTATTTAAACTTCGTGAAGGAGTTGTTTTCTCAGATGGCACTCCATTAAAAGCTAGTGATGTTGTTTTTAGTATAAATCGTGCTTTAAGTGGTGCATCAGATGTTAAAGAATTAATTGATAGTATTACTTCAGTAAAATCAACTTTTAATAATCAAATTGAAATAAAAACTGATGGACCCAATCCAATTCTTCTTAACCAATTGACTCAAATTTTTATCATGTCTGAAGCGTGGTCAAAAAAGAATGGATGTGAGCAATCTCAGGATTATGATGCTTCACAAGAAACCTATTGTTCAATCAATGCTATGGGTACTGGGCCATTTGTTATTACCCTAAGAGAACAGAACACTAGAACTGTTTTTGAAAGAAATAATAGTTGGTGGGGAGATCAGTCTCAACATAATATTGACACTCTAGAACTTTTACCAATTAAAAATGATGCAACTCGTGTCGCTGCACTTTTATCTGGTGATATAGATTTTACAAATTTTACACCTGCCCAGGACATTAAGAGAATTAACGGTTCAGCAATGCATAAGGTCTCAAGCACACCTCAAGCAAGGACAATATTTTTTGGTATGGATCAAGGTATAGATGAACTTAGATCTTCTAATATCAAGGGGAAAAACCCATTAAAAGATAAAAGAGTTCGTTTAGCAATGTATCATGCATTAGATATGGATGCTATCAAAGATAAAGTAATGAGAGGCCTTAGTGAGCCAGCGGGTATGATTACTTTTCCAGGTGTTCAGGGTTATACTAAGGAATTAGATACAAGACTTCCTTATGATCCTAATCAATCAAAAAAGCTTCTTGCTGAAGCTGGTTATCCAGATGGATTTGAGATTACACTAGATTGCCCAAATAATAGATATATAAATGATGAAGCAATCTGTGTAGCAGCTGTTGGTATGTTGGCTAAAGTTGGTATTAAGGTGAATTTAGATGCCCAACCTAAAAGCATTCACTTTAAAGACCTACAAAATGGTCTTAGTGATTTTTACATGCTAGGATGGGGTGTCCCAACTTTTGATAGCCATTATGTTTACTCTTTTCTTTTAAAATCTGACGGTAGTTGGAATAAAGTTGGATTTAAGAGTGACAGAGTTGATGAGCTCGTCGGTACAATGCTAACAGAAACTAATCTTGATAAAAGAAATGCAAATATTGCAGAGGCTTGGGCGATTGTTCAAGATAATATGCCTTATTTGCCTCTTCACCATCAAGTTATTTCATGGGCAACAAAGAGCAATGTTGACGTGCCTATTAGAACAAATAATGAACCTTTATTCCGTTTTGCAAAGGTAAATTAAAAAATATAGAATACCGGCAAATTAAAAATTTGCCGGTATTTTAATGTTTAAAAAAACTTTGTATACTCAATGACTAATTATTTTTTAAAAAGACTTTTACAATCAGTATTAGTTATGCTGATCGTTGCATTTGTATCATTTTCTTTATTTAATTTTGTTGGAGACCCAGTTCATAACATGGTTGGGCAAGAAGCTTCTGTAGAAAAAAGAGAGGAAATTAGAGAAAAGTTAGGCCTAAATGATCCCATATATACGCAGTTTTTTAGATTTGTGAGTAATGCATCAAAAGGTGAATTTGGTCTATCATATCAATTAAGACGTCCTGTATCAGATTTGATCACAGAAAGATTGCCAGCTACTCTAGAATTAGTTTTTGTTTCTGCAATAATAGCAATTTTCGTTGGTGTTTTCTTTGGTGTTTATACTGGTATTAACCGAGAAGGATTTGCTAGTAATTTTATTTTAATAATTTCTCTTTTTGGTGTTTCTCTACCGACCTTCGTTATTGGTATATTATTTATATATTTATTTTCTGTGATTCTTGGAATTCTACCTTCTTTTGGAAGAGGTGAAGTAATACATATCGGGTTCTGGTCTACCGGTTTTTTAACTTTTAGTGGATTAAAGGCTTTAATTTTACCCTCAGTAACTTTAAGCCTTTTTCAGATGACATATATTATTAGGTT
>CABYVI010000074.1 GCA_902522415.1 uncultured SAR116 cluster alpha proteobacterium
GGTAATATTAATTTAGGATGTTTGACTACATTAGCGCCAGTTATAGTTCCTTCTTTAAGAAAAAAATATAAAGATATAAATAGTAAAGTCTATGTAAGCCAAATTGAAGGTAATCAGGTTGATTTAATTGAGTTGATTGCTAATGGTAAAATTGACTTAGCTCTTACTTATAATTTGAGCTTGCCTAAAAACTTATCTTTTATACCGCTGTTAAATGTTCCGCCTCATGTTTTGCTTCCTGAAAATCATAAGTTTTCAAATTTTGAAAAAATTGAACTTTCTGAATTAAAAAATGATCCATTAATTTTGTTAGACTTGCCATTAAGCAAAGAGTATTTTTTAAGTATTTTTGATGAACAAAACATTAAACCTTTTATAAAAGAAAGAACCTCTCAGATAAGTGTTTTACGTTCGTTAGTTGCACATGGATTTGGTTATTCTATTGCAAATCTTCAACTTGGAATAGCGCAATCTGTTGACGGGTTAAAAATATCCCAAATTCCTTTATCTGGAACTGATAAATCTCTTGAATTAGGTCTTGCAATAGCAGACACAAATTACATTTCATCATTAACACAAGAATTTATAGATTTTACTAAAAATTTTATTAAAACAGTTAAATTTTAAAACAAATGTATAATTTAATATTCTTTTAATATAATAATAAAAATAGTCAAAATTTGCATTTTGAGGGTTATAAAATGAGCACTAGAACAGATGAAATTTTAACGAATGATAGCCACCTTATTCAATCCTTTGCTAATCTAGATGGATTGAAACAAACAAATGCTCGAACAGCTATAGTTTCTGCAAAAGGTGGTTATGTGACTGACAGTGAAGGAAATGAGTTAATAGATGGAATTGGCGGTTTATGGTGTGTAAATGTTGGTCATCGAAGAAAAGAGATTATTGACGCAATCACAAAACAACTAAATACCCTTGATTATTATTCTACTTTTTATAATTTCACCCATCCCATGGCTGCAAAATTATCAAAAAAAATTGCAGACTTAGCTCCAGGTAATTTAAATAGAGTGCATTTTGGCAATTCAGGTTCAGTTGCGAATGACAGTGCTGTTAGAATGTTGCATCATTACTATAATAGACTAGGAAAGCCCCATAAAAAGAAAATTATATCTAGGGTAGGTGCTTATCACGGATCAACTCACCTTGCTATGGCAATGACAACACCTGCATATAGTGATGGTTGGGATGTTACTGAAAATCTTGTTCATCATTTACAATCACCATACAGTTATAGAGAAGCTGGAGATATGAATGATGAAGAATTTTTAAATCATTTAGCTAATAATATGATTGATAAGATAAATGAATTAGGACCAGAAAATATTGCAGCTTTTATTGCTGAGCCAATTATGGGTGCTGGTGGAATAATTGTTCCTCCTGAAGGTTATCACCAAAAAATGCGTGAAATAACAGATGAGTATGAAATTATGTACATTGCTGATGAGGTTGTTACTGCATTTGGTCGTTTAGGTCATATGTTTGCATCTCAAGATAAATATAATATGACACCCGATATAATTTGTACTGCAAAAGGATTGACTTCAGGATACCAACCTCTTTCTGCAACAATTATTTCAGACGAAATCTATGATGTCATTTCTGAACCTGGGGCAATGTTTTTGCATGGGATGACATATTCAGGTCACCCTGCAGCATCAGCAGCAGCACTAGCAAATATTGATATACTTGAAAAAGAAGAAATACCAAAAAAGGTAAGAAAAACAGGTAAATTGTTTGAAAATTTGTTAAAAGGTTTAACTGATTTAGAAATAGTAGGTGAGGTTCGTGGTAGTCACTTTATGATGGGTATAGAATTTGTTAAAAATAAAGAGACTAAAGAAACTTATAGTGATGATCTGGCAGTAGGATTAAAAATTGCATCTGAATGCCAAAAAAGAGGTCTCATAGCACGCCCTTTAGGAAATATTCTAATTCTTTCGCCCACATTAATTCTTAATGAAGGTGAGATTTATAGAATAGAAGGTATTTTAAGAGAGTCTATAATTGAGACTACTAAAAAACTAAAATCAATGATCTAAGTATTATTTGATACCAAGCCAAATCTAATTATGCTTTTTAAAAACTATAAGAATTTATTGTTATTGTTTACTCTTGCATCTTTATGGGCATTGCATTTTTCTTTAGTTAAACTAGTAGAGGCTGATAGAAACCCTTTTTCCATTTTGGTTCCATTACTTTTAGTGCTATCAGTTTTATTTCTATTTGTTTTAATTTTTAATAAACAAACCTTTGCATTTTCTATTCGAAAAATAATTTTTTTTATAATTGCAGGCTCTTTTGCTTATATAGTGCCACTTTATGTTGAATTTCTTGTTGCACCTAAAATGGATGCTGGAATATTAGTATTGATTGTTTCAAGTGTACCAGTTTTTACTCTTCTTCTTGTTTGGTCATTTAAACTTCTAAGTGTTAGTTATAAATTAATTTTAGGAACAATTTCTGGCTTAATAGGGATTTCATTAATAGTATTAGGAAATGATTATAAAACATTGAATATATACAGTATAATAGCATTGATAGTTCCATTATCCTATTCATTTGATGCTATCTTTATGGAAAAATATTGGCCGACTAATCTTAATACCTTTCAAGTAGCTTTTGGTGAATGTTTGATTTCTTTTTTCTTAATTTTAATTATGAATATATTTTTAGGGACTAAAACCAGTGAGTATACATACTGGTTGAAACTCGAAGATTTCTGGTTGTTAACAATTATTACATTTTTGGAAGTTTCTTTATTCTTTTATATTTTAAAAAATAGTGGGGCTGTTTTT
>CABYVI010000075.1 GCA_902522415.1 uncultured SAR116 cluster alpha proteobacterium
GTGTCATGGGACTGAAAGCATCCATTGTATTTACGGAAACTGTTCCAGCATGAACCTTATCTGAAACACGGTGTGCTTGACTTAAATTATCAGTCCAAATTGATGCTGCTAGTGCATACTTTGAATTATTAGCAATAGAAATTGCTTCATTCTCATCTTTAAAAGGAATTACAGAAAGAACAGGACCAAAAACTTCATCAACTGAAATCTCTTTTGTTCCAGAATTATCTCTAAAAATTGTAGGGGAAACAAAATTATCAGATTTAATTGTGCCAATAATTTCGCCTTCAAAAACCAATTCCGTTTCAGACTTTGCTTTCTCTATAAATTTTTTAACTTTTTTGGCATGTTCAGTTGACACTAATGAACCAATACTTGAATTTGGGTCTAAAGGATCACCTGAAAGCCAGTTTTTAGCTTCGATTTTTAAAAGACTTAAAAATTCATCAACTATATCAGATTGAACTAATATTCTACTATTAGCACTACAAACTTCTCCCTGATTAAAAAATCCACCTTGAGCTGCTAACTGTGAAGCAGTTTTAAGATCACTGCAACCATTAAAAATTATATTTGGACTTTTACCACCACATTCCAACCAAACTTGTTTCATATTTGATTTCCCTGAATATTCTAGAAAAAGTTTTCCTACTTCTGTGGAACCAGTAAAAGCAACAATATCTATATCATGATGCATTCCAATTGCTTTTCCAGCAGTTTCTCCAAATCCAGGAACGACATTCAAAACACCCTCTGGCAATCCTGCTTCAATTGCTAACTCTGCAAATCTTAATGCACTTAAAGGAGATTGTTCAGCAGGTTTTAATACTACTGAATTTCCACAGGCTAAAGCTGGTGCACACTTCCACATAGCCATGTCTAAAGGATAATTCCATGGAACAACAGCTCCCACAACACCAAGAGGAACTTTTTTAATCATAGCAAGATTATTTTTCTCAGTTGGTGCAATTTCATCCATAATTTTATCAGCAGCTTCAGCAGTCCACTGAAGAATTTCAGAAGCACCTGGAATATCATAAGTTGAAGTATCTTCAGTCGTTTTTCCCATATCTATAGAATCAAGAACTGAAAGCTCATCGAGATTATCCATGATTAGTTCTGATAATTTAATTAAGACTTTTTTTCTTTCTGTTGGAGAAGCATTTGACCAATAACCTTTTTCAAAAGACTCTCTGGCAGCTGTAACAGCTATATCAACATCTTTTCCATCACAAGAAGATACATTTGTTAAAACTCTATTATTAGATGGGTTTATACATTCGAAGGTGTCACCTTTTATTGAATCTACAAATTTACCATTTATAAAAGCTTGGTTTTTCAATGAAACATTCGAACTTAATTCTTCCCATTGAGCCTTTGTATATCTTGCCATTACTGATCCTAAATTTATTCTGCAGCTTTATTTATATTATTATCATACCATTTTTGTATTGCAGGGTCACCATTATTTAATTTAATTGGCTTATAAACTTTATCAGATAAATTTGCAGATTTTTGAACAAATTCAAGCGTTGCGTCCCAATCAAAATTTCTATAAACAGCAGCACTTTGAGCAAATGGAGCTGATTGAGCAAATAACTGAAAAGTTAATCTATGCCCACCATAGCTTGAATTTAACAAATCTCTGGCATAAGCCAACAACTTTCTTCGATCATCAGATTGCCATGTTTTATTAATTGTATAAAATTTTTCCATCCATTTACTTGTGTTTGGGTTCTTAAATGTTGCTGCATTTGGAGTGACACATATTTGCCCGCCACATAATTCCCTAGAAATATGCATCATCTCATTTAACTGATTCAAAGCTGTACATCTACCTGTATATAAAAGTGACTGATTAGGCATAAGAAGGCCAGCAGGAGATTTTTCAGCCAAAGCAATACTTGAGGTCAAGTGAGCATTAATATTTTCTCTCCATGTAGCAATTTTTGCTAACTTTTCCTGAACAGCGGGTTGATTCTCTAATCCTGTTTGCTTTACGTTGAATAAAGCTGCACCGATCATCATATCAGCAAGTTTTAATGTCCTTTGAACATATGCAAAAGCAGAATATCTATGAAGTGTGCTTCTTATAAAAGCAGCTGCTTTTGTATGCCTATAAAATAAAACGTTCTCCCAAGGAATTAGGACATTATCAAATATAACTAGTGCATCAATCTCATCAAATTTATTAGCTAAAGGATAATCCATTTCATCGATATCAAATTTATTATCATTTGCATTAGCAAAACCACCTCTACAAATAAATTTTAAATTTGGTGAATTAAGATCGCAAATGAAACCTACAGCATAATCAGATAATTGAGCATCACCCCAATTGGCTATAGTTGGTTTTGTAAAAGCTTGGTTTGCATAAGCGGCAGCAGTTTCGTATTTTGCACCTCTTACTATTATACCTTTGTCAGTTTCTTTAACAACATGAAGAAGCATATCAGGATCTTGATCTTGAGGAGCAAGAGATCTATCTCCTTTAGGGTCAGTATTTGCAGATACATGGAATGGATCTTCTTTTAATACTTTATAAATATGATTTGAAATATTTTTTGAAAATTGAGGATCCACTTCGTTGAGCACATCTTGACCATCGTAAAGAGACCACATTTCTCCAACTGTCTCATCCCCTACTCTTGTAACAACCCCACCAACCTCTTCCATTACTGTGTCAGT
>CABYVI010000076.1 GCA_902522415.1 uncultured SAR116 cluster alpha proteobacterium
AGGTTATAATACCATATCATTTTTATTGCAGTATCATTTGCTTCTGAGCCTGAATTAGCAAAAAACACCTTACTCATAGGAACTGGCGATATTTTTATTAAATGTTCAGCAAGCCTAATTGCTGGATCTGCTGTTTTTCCAGCAAAGCTATGGTAAAATGGAAGTTTATTAAGCTGGTCAGTTATAGTATTAATAATTTCTTTTTCTGAAAACCCTAATGAAGCGCACCATAATCCGCTCATTCCTTCAATGAATTTTTTGCCTGTTTCGTCATAAACATGAATGCCATCACCCTTGGTTAGAATATGCGGCCCCTCATCAGACAAAGTCTTTGGATGAGTATATGAATGCAGATGATATTCTACATCACGACTATAATCAGAATTACCTAAAAAATTTTCTTTTTCATACATGTTGCCCACCATTTACATGAATTTCAGATCCATTTAAATAGTGTGACATATCGCTACATAGAAAGTAAATAGTTTGTGCAACTTCTTCAGGTGTTCCAAATCTGCCCAAAGGAATTTTAGGAGCAATTAATTTTTCGCTCTCAGGGGAAATTATATCAGTCTTGATCTCTCCAGGAGCAATGGCATTAACTCTTATTCCATAAGGACCAAAATCTGCAGCCATTTCTCTAGTTAAAGCACTTAAAGCTGCTTTAGAAGTTGCGTAAGCTGAACCAGCAAACTCATGAACCCTACTTCCAGCAATAGATGTTACATTAACGATACTTCCAGATCCCTCTGCTAAAGTTTCTTTTAAGTTTTTAGCTAAAAGCATTGGTGCAAAAAAATTCACTTGAAACACTTGTTGCCAACAATCTAATGATGTATTGATAGTATCAAGTCTAACATTATCAGGGCTTTTGGGAGATATTCCTGCGTTATTGACAAGCGCATGTAATGGATTACCGTCCAATTTTTTTATTATATCTTTTGAGCCCTTATCAATATCATCCATTGAGCTTAAGTCAATTTGAACATGATCATGCATCCCATCTGACCAAGGGCAGTTTTCAGGAACACCCTCTCGAGAACAAGTTATAACTCTCCAGCCAGCACTTGAAAATCTCTTAACAGTTGCATGACCAATTCCTCTACTTGCCCCAGTCAAAACAATATTTTTTATTTTTTGAGACATAAAGCTTCCATAAACTTATTATCGTTAATACTACATATACCGTACAAAAATAGTACTGTATAGGCCTTTATTTGCATAGATGTTTTGATATTTAAACATACCACAGCTATCCAGGTGATACACCTCTTAATCTTTCAGAACGCCTTCTTAAAAGCTCAACAGCAGTTAAAATTGCTATAGATAGAATTACCAAAATTGTTGCCACAGCTAATATTGTAGGACTAATTTGCTCGCGAATACCAGAAAACATTTGTCTGGGAATAGTTCTTTGCCTCACATCAGCAAGCTGAAGAACCACAACAACTTCATCAAAAGAAGTGATAAAGGCAAATAAACCTCCCGATATTACCCCAGGTAAAATTAAGGGCATTTGAACCTTAAAAAAAGTTCTTATTGGCCCAGCTCCAAGGTTTGCTGCAGCTCTTGTTAGATTGTTATCAAATCCAGATAAAGTAGCAGTTACAGTAATAATGACAAAGGGAGTTCCCAATATTGCATGAGCAAGTATTAACCCAGTATAAGTTTTAGCAATTCCAATTTGACTATAAAAATAAAATAACCCTGATGCTGTAATAACTAATGGGACTATCATTGGAGATATTAATAAAGCCATTATTGCTCTTCTGTAAGGCATTTCAGATCTACTCAACCCAATAGCAGCTAATGTCCCAATCGAAGTTGCTAATAAAGTTGCTCCAATACCGATAATAAAACTATTTTTTATAGACCTAACCCATTGAGCATTTTGCCAAACATCAGACCACCAACCTTCTTTGGCTTCAGGATCTACAATCCCATTAATAAGAATATCCATATACCATCTAAATGAAAATGCTTCTTTCTCCAAAGCGAGCATGCCTGGCGTAAAGCTAAAATATGGCTCCTGATTAAAACTTAAGGGTATTAAAATTATGATAGGAATTATCAAAAATAAAAAAATTAATGCACAAATGCCTCTAAATGAATAGAACCATAAAACTTCACCTGATGTAGCGTATGGAGGTAGAGGCAATCTGTAATTACCAGATGATAACCATATTGATATGCTGCCAAGAATTAATCCCGTTATGAATAACACAATTCCATAAGACAAGCCTATATAAAATAGGCCAAAAAAGCCTAATGTTGCTCCACAGAAAATTCTAGAAAGATTTTGGTTTTTTATTACTAGAACAGAAAAAATAGAGAGTAAGGAAAATAATATACCACCTCCAATTATTAGAAACAAAGACAGCACCATATCTCCACGTGCTGTCAAAAAACCTATAAAAACACCAAGTAACGCACTCCAAAAGGCAGTAAATATAATGGGTGGCTTCGGTGGTATGTATTTATATTTAGACATTTAACCTAACTTCATATTATCTATGCCTACAACTTTGTCATAAACCCAAAATAAAAATAGGATTATTACTAATAAAACAAGACCCATTGCAGCTGCCAAATTCCAATTAAGAGATTTTCTCATATGGAAATCAATAAAATTAGATATCATTTGTCCATCCTGACC
>CABYVI010000077.1 GCA_902522415.1 uncultured SAR116 cluster alpha proteobacterium
AGTTACTTAATAGTTGGGGTATAAAAACATACACAGGAATTGGAAAAATGGGAATTGTTGGTGTTTTAGATGGTAATGAGTCTGGCAAAACCATTGGATTAAGGGCAGACATGGATGCACTGCCTATCGAAGAAAAAACCAATTTGCCTTATTCTTCAAAAAACCCTGGAGTTATGCATGCCTGTGGTCATGACGCTCATACAACAATGCTCTTAGGAGCTGCAAGGTATTTATCTCAGAATAGAAGTTTCTCTGGAAAAGTGGTTTTCATTTTTCAGCCAGCAGAGGAAGGTCTAGGCGGTGCTAAAGCAATGTTAGCCGATAAACTTTTTGAAAGGTTTCCGTGTGATGAAATATATGGATTGCATAATTGGCCAACAGGTGAACATGGAAAAGTTGGAATAAAACAAGGTATTGCAATGGCAGGCGCTGATTTTTTTGATATCAAAATCAAAGCATTTGGATCGCATGCAGCTAGACCAGAAGGTTCAAAAGATCCAATTATTATAGCTTCATCGTTAATTTCTCAATTACAGACAATTGTCAGTAGAAATGTGCCTCCTACTCAAACAATTGTTCTATCAATTACACAAATTCATGCAGGTAGTGCATATAATGTTATACCTTCCGACTGTACTTTATCGGGTACAATGCGCTATTTTGACAAAGAAATTGCCAAACTTGTAAGAACAAGAATGAAAGAGATAATTGAAGGTATCGAAAAAAGTTATAATGTTGAAATTGATTTAGATAATAGAGAAATTTTTGATGTGCTTGTTAATGATCAAGAACTAAGCAAGGTTATGCTAGATGTTGCATCTGAAATTGTAGGTGTAGAAAATGCTTTTTTTAGAACGGATTTAGTAACTGGCTCAGAAGATTTTTCTGATATGTTACAAGTTGTTCCAGGAGCTTATTGTAATATAATGCATAGAGGCACTTTGCCTCTTCATAATGATGGATTTATCTTGGATGATGGAATTCTTCCAATTGGAGCTTCAATTTATGCAAGACTAGTTGAGAAGAGAGGTTAGAAATAAACTAAAGATATTTGATCTAAACCTTTTCTGAACCAATTTCACTTAGAGCTATATTAATACCAGCTATAATTATTGCAAGAATACCAAATAAACTCATTAAAGATGGTACTTGGTTCCAAAACAACCATCCAAAAAAACCGGCAGAAATTAAATATGAATATTCGAATATTGATGAATAACTTGGTTTATAAATTTGATAAGCATAAATTATAAAGTAAATAGCAAGGGCGGCGCTTATCCCTAAAAATATAAGTATACCCCAATAATATAAATTTGTTTCTTGCCAACTCATAAATATAAATGGTGCATTGCTTAAATGCTTCATTTCTACTGGATTTATTGTGAACCACATACTAACTAAAAATCCAGCAATACCAATAGATATTAGAAAAATAAATAATAAAGCAAGTGGACTTTCTTCACTACAAAATCTGTTGGTGAAAATTGTACCGGTAGCGTAGCTTGCTCCAGCCAAAATTGGTAATAAATGATAAATGGTCAAGTCTGATAATTTAGTTCCTAATATTAAAAACACTCCAACTAAGCCGATAATAAAAGATAGTAATTGACGTAAAGAAATTTTTTCTCCAAAGAATAAAAAAGAGAATAAAAGTACAAAGATTGGTGAAGTAAACAATCCAGCCCCAGCCTCAGCAATTGGCATCATTGGGATTACACCAAAATAAAGTATCATTGCGATAACATTAAAAATGGTTCTAAGTAATACCAGTTTAATATTTTTTGGAATTAAGCTCTCATTAAAAAAATAAGCTATAATTATAACAGCTAAGCATGCGATTAATGATCTTGAAAAATGGAACTGTCCTACACTCACCTGATTTGAAATTAATATAATAAAGTTGTCAGCAAATCCAAAAATAAACAAACCTGAGCAAAGCAAAAAAGCACTTTTCAATAATGGAGAAAAATTATTAATCATGGAAACAGAAATTAAGTTATAATAGGGATCTCATTTGGAGCTCTAATGGTAAGGAGAACAGGCCCATCTTCCGAAATAAAAATATTTTCTTCATGTACCATAATTTTTCCAGGAAGATATTCAATACCAGGCTCTATTGTTAATACCATATTTTCTAAAACTTTGGTTTTATTATTGAACGTGTGAGAAGGGGGTTCAGTTAGTTGAAGACCTAAACCATGTCCAAAACGACCGACGTTATTTTTTATAGTGCTTCGATTTTCAATTAATTTATTCATTGCATTCCAAATTTCACCAGTAGTGGCGCCTGGTACTGCTGATTTTATCCCAGCTTGAGTTGCTTCCCAGAGTAATTCGTAAGTTTTAAAGACTATATCTGAAACTTTACCAATACCATAATTTCTATCAAAATCACAAAAATACCCATCATATGTTGATCCTGTATCAATAAATAAAATATCACCACTATTTAAAGTTCGTTCAGTTGGACCGCTAATAATTTGAGAAACACCATTTTCCCCAGAGGCTACGGGCATAAACGGAATTGTATCTGCTCCTCCTTGAATAATTTCCATTTTAAGTTTACTAGCAATACTTTTCTCAGTTTCTC
>CABYVI010000078.1 GCA_902522415.1 uncultured SAR116 cluster alpha proteobacterium
ATTAGTTCATTTGAAGTGCTAGAAGAGTGGCAAAAAAATGAAATTCAAAATAATAGGGAACTATTTCATACAACAAGAATTAAGCCAAAAAGAGTAGATGAGATACTTCCTAATGGATCTTTGTATTGGATAAGTAAAAATAAATTTATCGCTCGACAAAAAATATTAGAATTTAGAGATGTAGTTAGAACAGATGGTAAAAGTGCATGTAAAATAATCTTCGACAATAAATTGATTAAAGTAGCAAATATTTCACATAGACCATTTCAAGGATGGAGATACCTAACTGAAGATAAAATACCAAAAGATACTTTTAGGGATTTAAATAATAATGACATTCCGTCTTCAATGCTCGCTGAATTAAACCAGTTTGGGGTTATTTAGTTTAAGCAGCAATACTATTGTTACTAATAAGTCGAGGTTTATTGTTTAAAGTTTCCAAAAATTCTTTAATTTTTTGAGAACAAGACCAATTAATAAGTTGCATCTCGCCGTTAACATTTTCTACTAATGCTGTGCATGATTCAACCCAGTCTCCACAGTTAAGGTAGTCAACTTTTCCAATTTTTCTAGACTCAGCATGGTGAACGTGACCACAAATTACGCCATCTAATTTTCTTTTGTGAACTGCCTCAGAAATTCTTTTTTCAAAATCAGATACAAAACTAACAGCTAACTTAACTCTTCTTTTTAGCCAAGCAGATAAAGCAAAATACTCATATCCAAAAAAATTTCTAATTGTATTTATGTGTCTATTTAATTTAAGTGTAAAATTATATAAAACGTCACCAATTAATGCTAACCATTTAGCATCATTTACAATATTATCATATTGGTCACCATGAATAACTAAATATTTTTTCTTTTTAAGGGTTTTATGAGTAATTTCAGAACAAAATTTAATTCCGCCCATACTAAAATTACCAATCTTTCTTAGAAAATCATCGTGATTACCCGAGATATAAATAACTTTTTTTCCTTCCTCAGATAATTTTATTAATTTATCTAAGACTTTGCTGTGACTATCTGGCCAATGCCATTTTTTATTTAATTGCCAACCATCGATAATATCACCAACAAGATATATTGCTTCAGCTGTTGATTTATTTAAAAAATCTAGTAATTTATCAGCCTGTGCACCTTTACTTCCAAGATGCGCATCAGAAATAAAAATTGATTTAAATTTTAATTTATTCAATTGAAATCCTTAAACAGTAAATACATTTTCTCCTTATATATATATAAAATCAACCTAGATCAATTTAATTTAAAAGATAAATTTCATTTTAATTATTTTTATTTTTTTCTGTTATAACATCTATTTCTGGGTTGAGAGAAACTGAAATAGGCGTATTTTTAATTGGCACAGCAATAAATGGCCCTTGTCCTTCTTGAGGTATAGGAGGTCTTTGTGTCATTCTCCAAAGAGCGTATAATCCAAGAATAAAATGAACACTTCCCATAACAGGTAAAAATCCGTCCAATCCAAATAATGTAATGCTTATTGAAGCTATAGGAGGGCCAATGATCATTCCTAGACCAGATGCAAAAATTAATGTTCCAGCTGCAGAAGTCATTTGTTTAGGCGTTAAAAAATCATTTGCATAGCTTATACATAGTGAGTACATCGGATTACATGTACCTCCATAAAGAATAATAAAAAAGACAAACCAGTAAAAATTTTCTGGAGAAATAACACCTGCTATAATAACAAATAAGCAAGCAAAAAATGCAGATATTGTAATGATCAGTCTTCTATCAAATATATCAGATAGCTTTCCTATAGGCCACTGAAGTATAACAGCACCAAATGTCCAACAACCAAAAAGTATCCCAGTAAGTTGACTTGTTATACCTGATTGTGTTGTCCATACAGAAAACATTCCAAAAAACATGGCATTGGCAATCCCATAAATAAAAATTGCAACAACTGCTAATGGTGAAATAATATACATTTTCTTTAGAGACATACTTTCAAGTATCTCAAAATCAGGAACTTTTGCTGCTGTGATTAAAATAGGTGCAGCTGCAACAGAAATTATTATTGAAGTTAAGAGAAATAGGTCAAATTTCATTGGGTTTGATACGCCTAAAAGAAGTTGACCCACAATAAGACTTCCCATCTGAACAATCATATAAATAGATAAAATTTGTCCCCGATTTTTATTGTCAGAGGCATTATTAAGCCAACTTTCTGCAACCAAATAAATGCCTGAGAAAGAAAGCCCTGTTAAAACTCTCATAAAAAACCAAACTAAAGGATCAGGGAAAAGAGAGTGCATTAATATTGTCGAACTAGCAATTGCAGAAAAAGCACCAAAAACTCTTACATGTCCTACTTGCTGGACCAATCTTGGACCAATTTGAGAACCGATCAAGAAACCCCAATAATAGCCAGAAATTACAATACCAGTGGTAAAAGTGCCGAAATCTTCTAAGGATGCTC
>CABYVI010000079.1 GCA_902522415.1 uncultured SAR116 cluster alpha proteobacterium
TAACTACACCACATTTTGTAGCCAAAATTTTTGCTACTTTGTCACTTTTAACATTATCATAAGGGTGATTTACATACGCGAAAAAAGTACCAATTGAGGAAACTTTCCAACCACCAAAGTTTTGTAAAGATTGAGAAAATAATTTAGCTTTTTCACCAATTTCAGAACATTTTTTTGTTAAAAATTTATCAATTTTAGGTAAAAAGCTTGCAACTGCATGCTGAGCTGGTCTTGGCGCACAAATCTGAATATTATCCATTACTTTTGAAATTTGACTAATTAATTTTGAATCTGCAGTTATAGCCCCTAAACGATGCCCAGGTACGCAAAATGATTTAGAAAAACTATAAAGTTGAATTAGATTTTTACGCCAGCGATCGTTGTTAAATAAGTTATGGGGTTGTCCACTATTGGGAAAAATAAAATCTCTGTATGTTTCATCAATGATTAAATACTTATTTTTTTTTACACATAAATCCAATAACTTATCTAACTTATTTTTATCATGGGCAGATCCTGTTGGGTTTCCAGGACTTACGACTACTATCGCTTTAACTTTTGATGTAATTCTCTTTTCAATGTCATCAAGATTAATTTCAAATTTATTCTTACTGTTTAGTTCAAAATATTTTGGTTTAATATTTAGCATTTTAAGAGATAGTTCATGGCTAAAATATCCAGGATTGGAAATCATAATTTCGTCACCAGTTTCAGCTAAACAAATTACAGACGCTATAAATGCCTGATTGCATCCTGAAGTAACTAAAATATCATTATACGAAGTCCTGGCAGAATATTTTTTATTTATGTGATCAGAGTAATTTTCTCTTAGGATGTGTTCCCCTTCTATTTCACCATATGATAAAAGTGAGATATCAGACGAAAAATTTTTAAAATTTTCTTGAAGTTCAATATGAGGTGGATATGAGGGGACTGCTTGAGACATATCAATTACATCTCCATATTTCCCATTGTATGAATTTGACCAAGACAAGGCGAGGGGTATTGGTGGCTCAGAAATATTCTTTATATTAGGATTAATCATTTTATTCACTTTTATATTCTTTTTTAATTTGACTTGTATGCTCGCCTAAAACAGGCACTTTCCCAAAGTTTAAATTTTCCCCATTAATTATGGCGCCTGGTGACAAAAGATTAATTTTGCCTTCAGATGTTGAAACACTAATAAAGTTAGTTTGTGGATGTTTAGCTAGATCTTCAACAGTGCTTAACTGACCATAAGCTACACCTGCTTTTTGTAGTTTCTGAATAATTGTTTTCCTATTAAAAATCCCAAATATTTCATTAATTATTTGGTCAAGGTCGCCGCGATTTTTAACTCTATTAGTATTATTTGTGAATCTTTCGTCTGTAATCAATTTAGATTTCTCAAGAACAAAATCACAAAGATTAGCCCACTCACGTTCATTCTGAATGGAAATTAATATTAGTTCATCTTGCTTGCATTTGTAAACTCCATAAGGTGCAATTGTTGCATGGTGTAAGCCTGCTCTCTTAACTTTTCTATTACCATATGTAGTTTGCAAATAAGGGACATTCATCCAGTCTGCTAATGAATGGAATAAGGAAACTTCTATCCCTCTGCCCAAGCCAGTTTTATTTCTGCCGATTAATGCTTGTAAAATAGCCTGGTAAGATGTCATCCCTGCGGCTATATCACACACAGAAACACCCACTCTACCTGGTTCTTGTGAGGATCCATTAATATTAGCTAATCCACTCTCAGCTTGAATTAAAAGATCATAAGCTTTCATTTTACTGTATGGACCATGTTGTCCATATCCACTAATATCACATGTAATTAATGTCGGAAATTTTTCTCTAAGACTTTTGCTACTTATACCTAGTCTATTAGTAGCTCCCGGCATTAAGTTTTGAATAAAAATATCTGATTTTGAAATAATATTTTTGAGTATGGTTAGGTCATCATTGTTTTTAATATTTAAACACACAGATTCTTTGCCATGGTTTAACCATACGAAGTAAGCGCTCAAACCATTAACATCATTATCGTAGTTCCTGGCAAAATCACCTTCCTCTCTTTCCACCTTTATAACTCTAGCACCAGCTTGAGCTAATTTTCCTGATGCATAAGGGGCTGCAACTGCTTGCTCCAAAGTTACAACTTGTAATCCGTCTAAATCTTTAGTCATCAAAAAAACATCATCTTTAATTTAGACCCCTGCTGGATTGTCAACGTCATGGCCTAGTTCTGCTAAATCAGAATACCTATCACCTATTCTATGATGAGGTCTACCACCATTTGCACCTCCAAATGCAGCAATTAATTCATCACTTGCTGGCGCATCTGCGATAGAAAACTGCACAGTTAAGTAATGCGACCTCCTGCCTGTATCATTTTTATCCATTAAAGGTATTTGAATTTGTGTGTTTCCGGGG
>CABYVI010000080.1 GCA_902522415.1 uncultured SAR116 cluster alpha proteobacterium
CCCAAAATAAGTCCTAATAAAACTTATTCTGGTTCAATAAGTGCTATTATATTATCTATACTTGTTTCAACCTATCTTCAATTTAGTACTGATTTAAGTATCAATATTTTTATTGGATTATTTATATCCTTATTTGGTCAAATGGGCGATCTATTGGAATCAATGTATAAAAGAAAGAGTAATGTTAAGGATAGTAGTTCTTTCATTCCAGGCCATGGTGGATTTCTTGATCGTTTTGACAGTTTGTTGTTGAGTTCAATATTTATAGTCATTCCCATTTATTTTAATTTAATATGAATGTTAACCCTATGAAGAAAAAAATCATAATCTTAGGCGCCACAGGTTCAATTGGACAGTCAACATTAGAAATCATCAAGCATTTTAAAAATGATTTTGAAGTTGTTGGTGTTTCTACTCATCAAAATCAAAGTAAGATGACGGAAATTTCTAAATATTTTGAACCAAAAAATATTATTTTTACAGATCCTAACTTAGAGAAAAAGATTAATAAGTTTGAATTTAATAAATGCTCAAAATTATTCTTTGGCAGCAACTCATTTTCTGATTTTCTTAATATAGATTATGATCTTCTTATCAATGGTATTTCTGGATTTGCTGGACTTTTACCAACGTTTATAGCTATCAAGAATGGTAAAGATATTGCCATAGCTAATAAAGAATCAATTGTATCAGGTGGAAACCTTCTTATTGAACAAGCGAAAATCTATGGCTCTAGGCTAATACCTGTAGATTCTGAGCATAATGCACTATCTCAAATTTTAAGAAACTATCATTTTGATGATATTGAGAAAGTAACTATTACTGCATCAGGCGGACCTTTTCGAAAAGACAACTTCGAAATGTTAAGGCTTAGGAAATATTCAGACGCACTAAATCATCCCACCTGGGAAATGGGTCCAAAAAATACAATTGATAGTGCAACTTTAATGAATAAAGGATTAGAGGTTATTGAAGCATCAGTTTTATTTTCTTTGCCATCAAATAAAATTGACGTCATAGTACATCCAGAATCAATTGTTCATGGAATGGTAACTCTAATTGATGGTGGAATTATTTCTTATATGTCTCAACCAGATATGAAAATACCAATATTTAATGCTTTGAATTTTCCTAAAATTTCAAAACACTTCATAAAGCAAAAAAGTATTTCAACCCTAAACTTTTATAATTTAAATGAGGAAATTTTTCCTTCAATTAGAATTGCAAGAACAGCTTTAGAAAAGGGTTTTATTGCTACTAATTATTTTAATGCTTCTAATGAAGTTGCAGTGAAGAGTTTTCTTGATGAAAAGATAAACTTTACTGATATTTTTTCTATAGTAGAAAAAGTAACTAACTTATCTTCTAGAGGTAACCCAAATTCTATTGAAGATGTGTTCAAATATGATAAGTTGGCAAGAGAGTTTTCTGAAAATGAAGTAAGTAAAATAACGTAATATGAATATAGATTTAACCTTTTTTCAGTCTCTTTTGGCTTTTTTGTTGATACTTACCCCAATTGTTTTTGTTCATGAATTGGGTCATTTTATGTTTGCCAGAATTTTTGGTGTGCATGTAGACATATTTTCAATTGGTTTTGGCCCAGTACTTTATTCTTTTAATGATAAAAGACATACTAAATGGCAAATTGCTGCAATTCCAATTGGCGGTTTTGTTAAGATGCGTGGAGAACTCAATGTAAATCCAGAAACACCTAGACCTGAAGTTAAAAAAGGATCATTTGAGTATGCTAGTCCATTGCAAAGATTATTAATTGTATTTGCAGGGCCTTTATTTAATTTCTTTTTAACAGTAATCTTAATTGCTGGAATTTATCTCTTCTTTGGAAAAATTGAAGTAACTAATGTTGTTAATGATGTAGTTAAAGGTTCATCGGCTGAACAATCTGGAATTATACCCAATGATAGGATTGTTTCAATAAACAATATAAAAGTTAAAAATTTTGAAGAAATTAGACAAATTATTTTTGAAAGTCCTGAAGTAGAATTGGATTTTGGAATTATAAGAAATGAAAAATTAATACAATTAAATGTAAAACCAGAATCTAAATGGTCAGATGAATTAAAAATTTATATTGGTAAAGTTGGTATAATTTCAAATTCAGGATTTCTTAAAACGTTTGGTTTTTCAGAATCAATATATAATAGTTTCATTGATACAGTATTTATTACCCAATCAATGATAAGAGGAATAGTAAAATTATTGTCTGGAAATGTTCAAAAGGGAGAGATAGGAGGACCTGTCAGAATAGCAGAATTATCTGGTCAAGCACTTATTTCAGGTATTGTGCCTTTAATTTTTTTTGGAGCGCTAATTTCTTTGAATCTTGGTTTAGTGAATCTTTTACCTATACCAGCTTTAGATGGAGGTCATATAGTTTTATATATAATTGAA
>CABYVI010000081.1 GCA_902522415.1 uncultured SAR116 cluster alpha proteobacterium
AGGTTATTTACAACATCTACATAATCACCACTAAAATCCTGAGACGTAACCGTAATTGCTATATTTTCAAGGTTTCCAAAATAATTAGCCGGTGGCATTATTTTTAAACCGTTAGCCTTGGCTGAAGTTAATTCTGCAGAACTTAAAGTTGTTGTACCAAAACCGTCAGTATCTCCAATAGCATTTCCATTCGAGTCTTGAAGCACTATGGTTTGCGACAAGTTATTACTGTCTGTGAAAACAAGTCCTGTTACTTTTGCAGTCTGTGTTTCACTTACATCATTAATCGAATTAAAACTCAATTCTAAATCAACAGCTGCATCTTCCTGTGTTAATGAACCACTCTTAACTGAGAATGAAAGGCCAGAGACTGGCTCAGCCTTACTAACGACATTCATCTGAAAATGATTCTCAATAGGATCAGTTGCAGCTTCACCGTCATTCTGTGTTCGTATAGTTGCTGTTACATCTACAACACCTGAAAAATCTTCAGGCGGACGTAGTACTAAACCCCCTAGAGTACTTTGAAATGTTGTAAAAATTGCGCTGTAATCAAGCCCTGATCCTTTTTCTACAACAATTGTAACACCGCCAGTATTCGAACTTGAAGGTGTATAGGCTTCCGCACCACTTGAATAACTTGATCCATCAAGCCCTTTCTTAGAAATTGCTGTTAAAGATCCTACATCACCCGAACCGTCCCAAACACCATCATAAATAGTTACACCTGAAGGCAAACCTGACGCAGAAATATAAGTTATGCCAGTAGTGTCAATAGAAGCATTTGTGTGCTGATCAAGATTTAGCCCTGCACCACTATACTCCGAATTAGCAGTCCCAGGTTTTAAAGTAAGAATAGCTCTAAAAAGATTACTTTGCGGGACATCATCAAATTGAACATTTGAAAGAGGGGTTCCAATCGCGTTTGCAATTCCATCAGTGGTCCCGTAATTGGCATCAACATCAAAACCTCTATATTCAAATGCAGCAATATTTGTTACGCCCGTATCAGGTACATTAGAAATTTGGAGGCTAAGCGTGCCTTCTGCGCTTGTTCCATAGTCATCGCCTTCTTTAACAGTCACTGCATACTTATGATCAACAGAACCATAAAGATTTTCAGCAGCCTTTATATATATACCTCCCACTTTTCCACTTGGACCAACCGCTGATTCTATATCGGACCAAAGTATCTCTTTAAACCCGCTAATAGCTTGTGATGGTGAACTTAACGCACCAGAAGGCTGATTATGAAGCGTCGCACCAGCATTATCTTTAAAAAATGATGAAACTTGAAGGGCATTCATTCCTTCTGGTACTGTTTTTATATGCAATGAATGAATTTGTTCTGCGCTCTCAACAATCGTGATTTTTTCTAGAATAGATGCCTTGGAAACAAAATTAAGAGTATCTTCAACTCCTGTAACAGGGCCAATCGTTTGAACCGCAGGAGCATCAGCATCTGGAGCAATAATTACATTATAGTCACCTAAAGCTGTCTCTTTTGTATCTGAACCATCAGTAGAACGGGCAATAACTCCAATAGTTAAGGGGTCAGAATTTAATGTGTCAAAGTTTGATGTTGTTACTAATTCAAATTCAAACTTACCTGTTTTCTCCTGACCAGATGCAACGTCAAATGACACAACTCTTTGTCCATCATACCCAGATAGGTTTGTTACAACAGTCCCTGTAACCGCACTACCAGAACTAGGAACAAATGCTGCACCTGCAACATCACTAGGAAGTTTCAAAATAATCGATAATTGCTCGGAACCATCAGTATCAGTTAAATCTGCATCAACACGGATCTTCGCAGTATTGCCTGAACCAATAGCTGCATCCTCAGCACCGCTTGAAACCTCTACATTAGAAGAAGATGCACTCGGTGCATCAGCTACAGGTGTAACAGTTAAGGTCTTGTCAACTTTCGCACTGTCAGCAAAGCTATTATCTGATTCGATTGAGCGGCCTATAATACTTGCGGAAATAGTGCCTGCGTAATTATCATTCGGAACAACATCAAAAGAACCGGTGAAAGATCCATCTGCAGAGGCATTCACTTCAATAAGCGAAGATTTTTCTCCTGATCCTAGGCTTATGCCAGTTGGAACGTCAATAGCTGATGCATTATATGTAACCCCATTATAGGTGACACCCTTGGCATTACTATCAACAACAACAATTACAAAGTGACCTTCTGAGGCGTCCGGGAATGTCATGGAAACATTCAGCCTTGCAGGATCTGCAGCACCTGAAGGATCTAATTGATCCTCACTACCAGCCTCCACTGTTGCTGAAGGTGATGTTGGCGCATCTGCTACTGGTGTTATTGTGACAGAATGTGTTCCTACACTTGTATCCTCTGTATCTGAACCATCAGTAGAACGGGCA
>CABYVI010000082.1 GCA_902522415.1 uncultured SAR116 cluster alpha proteobacterium
AATAATTGAATATAATTACCAATGGAACTGTTATTATAAATAATCTTGATAGAAAAATAAAAGCTGCAATGAAGGGCTTTTGATAGCCATTGAAAGCAGCACTTGCTATATTAGACCATCCCCAAAAAATATAACTTAGTGATATAATCTTTAGATAGCTAATTAGGTGCAGTCTAACTTGAGTATCTGTTGAAAAAAGGCTTGAGAATTCATTCCTAAAAATTAATAGAGGTAAAGCAACAAAAAGTCCCCATACGCCACTCAGCAAAATACAATAATTAATTGCTTTTTTTATTCTAACATGCTGATTTGCACCTAAGTTTTGCCCAATAAAAGGGGTAAGAGATGATGAGATAGCAATTATGCCAACTGTTGCCAAAGCTTCTATACGCAACCCTACTCCAAATGCTGCTACTGCCTCTGCACCATGAGTTGAAACAATTTTATTTATATAGCTAAGTACTATTGGACTAAGCATCATTGTAAATGCAGCTGGTAATCCAATAATCAGGATTGGAAAACAAAATTTAAAAAAAAGTCGATAATCTCGACTTGGAGTGGATAAAAGTTTTTCTTTTCTGATTGTAGTGATCATAATATTCATACCTACAATATATGAAATAGTTGTAGCTATTGCTGCGCCTTTAATGCCCATTGCCTCAATCGGACCAAAACCAAAAATAAAAATAGGATCTAATATTGCATTAATTAGTGATGTAGCAATTATAATCAAACTTGGCTTAATGCCATCTCCATTGGCTCTTAGTATTGAATTCCCAATCACAAGACACGCAAAAAATGGAGACCCTATATACCATGTTGACATGTACATATTGATCAATTCAAGCGTTTCACCATATGCTCCAAGTAAAGAGAAAATATAATTATTAATAAAATAGAAAAAAATTGAAATTAGAGACATTAATACGAAAATAAGCAAAAATATGTTCGTAATAGTTTTTTTTGCTTTATAAAAGTCACCCTGACCAATGAGTTTTGAAATTGATGCAGAAGCACCTATCGCAATACCAATATTAAAACTCATAAGAGTAAAAAGAACAGGAAAAGCAAATGAAATTGCAGATAATTCCATTACTCCTAGTTTACCAATATAAAAGGCATCAACTAAATTGATGACTAATAAAGCAAACATCCCAATAGACATTGGAATAATAAGAGATATTAGTACCTTAAAGATATCACCTTTAATTATGAACTCAGATCTACTTCTAATAGTCATAATTTAAAAATATAAAAAGCAAGTTGGAAAGCATTTAAATATACCTTAAATTAAAAATGATTGTAATCTCAAATTAGAAATTAATCTATGGAACTTTATAAATTATCAGCATTAGATACTATAGAAAAACTAAAATCTAAAGAAATTTCACCATTAGACTGTATTGATTCACTAATTGATCGAATTCAAAAAATAGATAATAACATTAATGCTCTTCCTACTCTTTGCATTGAAAGAGCAAAAGATCATGCCAAAAAAATAATGGGAAAAGAAATTAACCAGCGTGGGATACTTTATGGTTTGCCTATAACAATTAAGGATTTAATAGACGTTTCAGGTGTAAGGTGTACAAGTGGATCACCTATTTTTAAAAACAGAATAGCTGAGAAATCAGATTTACTAGTTGAAAAAATAGAATCAGAGGGAGGCATAATTTATGCTATGTCAAATACCCCTGAGTTTGGTGCTGGAGCTAATACTTTTAATGAAGTTTTTGGAAAAACATTAAACCCATGGGACACATCAAAGTCAGTTGCTGGTTCCTCAGGTGGTGCAGCTGCAGCATTAGTCACTGGGATGGCATGGTTAGCACATGGATCTGATTTTGGTGGAAGTCTAAGGAACCCAGCAAGTTTTTGTTCAGTTGTTGGATTAAGACCTTCTCCAGGACGAGTTGCAAGCACAGCATCTGGTATTATAGACCAAACATTGGGTGTAAATGGGCCAATGGCTAGAAACATACTCGATTTGGCTTTATTTTTTGACGCTATGATTGGTGAAAATTATAAAGACCCTGTTTCTCTTCCAAAGCCAAAAGAAACTTTCTTATCACATGCAAAAGAAAAAAGAAAACCGCTTAAAGTTGCTATAAGTAAAGACTTAGGCCTTCCACCAGTAGATCCAATTATACGTGAAAAAATAACCGATATTGGAATTGATCTCGAGAAAAACGGAATAATCGTTGAAGAAGCGCATCCAGATCTCTCTAAAGCACCCTTCATAAATCAAACCTTAAGGGCATACTCATTTTATGTAAACTTAAAATTACAATATATTAATAAT
>CABYVI010000083.1 GCA_902522415.1 uncultured SAR116 cluster alpha proteobacterium
GAGCATATAGAAGAAGCTGGTATACATTCTGGCGATAGTGCATGCGTTATTCCACCTCAAAATCTTTCTAACGAAATAATTCTAGAATTAGAAAACCAAACAAAAAAAATAGCTCTAGAATTTGATGTTATAGGTTTAGTAAATATTCAATTTGCCATAAAAGATAACCAAATTTATTTAATAGAAATTAACCCTAGAGCGAGTAGAACTGTTCCATTTATTGCTAAATCTACAGGCTTACCGATTGCAAAAATTGCAGCTAAAGTGATGTCGGGTAAAAAATTAAGCGAGTTTAACTTAAATAATACTAAAGAATCCAAGCATGTCAGTGTTAAAGAAGTAGTCTTTCCTTTTGCAAGATTCCCTGGATGTGATATTTTACTTGGTCCAGAAATGAAATCTACTGGGGAGGTTATGTGCATAGACAGTAATTTTGAAAAAGCGTTTGCTAAAAGTCAAATTGCCGCCAATAACAAGTTGCCAGAAAAGGGCAATGTATTTGTTTCTGTTAAAAATATTGATAAACCTAAAATTTTGGATGGATGCAAATTCTTGGTTAAAAATGGGTTTAAAATTATTGCTACAACTGGAACGTATGAGTTTCTAGCTAGAAATAAAATTAATTCGCTTCAAGTTAAAAAGATTTTGGAAGGCAGGCCAAATATTCTCGATTATATGCTATCTGATAAGATACAAATTATTATTAATACAATAGAGAATGAAAACACAATTAAAGATAGCATGATATTAAGACGAAATGCTATCACACAAAAAATTCCATATTTTACAACAATTAGATCTGCATTAGCATCCATAAAAGCTTTAGAAGCTTTTTTGTTTTCTGATCTTGAAGTCAAACCTATACAAAAATATCATAACTAATTATTAATACTTAGTTGATATTTTTTCCTTTTATATTAAAAATTAATTAAATTAATTTGAAATGAAAATTAGCTATGGAAAAGATACCTTTTACAGAAATTGGTTTAGAAAAACTAAAAAAAGAAATGTCTGATCTTAAATCAATTGAAAGACCAGCTGTAATTAAATCTATTGCTGAAGCAAGAGAACATGGTGATTTATCTGAGAATGCAGAATATCATGCTGCGAGAGAAAAGCAGGGTTTTATAGAAGGTCGTTTGTTAGAATTAGAAAATGTTATATCAAGGGCTGAAGTAATTGAAATAGAGAGAATTCAAGGAAATAAAGTAACATTTGGTACTTCTATTAAGATTGTAGATGAGGAAACTGATGAAGAGAAAGTCCTTCATATTGTAGGGCAATATGAAGCAAATTTAGAATTGGGAAAAGTATCTACTTCTTCACCCATAGTTAGAGGACTGATTGGAAAAAGTGTTGGTGAAACTGCAGAAGTTGTTACACCTGGTGGAAAAAAGTTTTATGAAGTTTTAGAGATTTCAGTAATAGACAAGTCAATACTATAATAGAATTGATCACAGTAATTTAAAAAAAGAAAAAATTTTGGACTTAAATAAAATACCTTGCCTAGTGATTGGAGACGGCACAAAAGGAATGCAAAGTCAGTCTTTAGCCTTAGCCAAATCAATAGGGTTAAGATATAAATTAATTGAGGTAAAACCTTTTTGGTTATCAAGAATTTTTCCTTCATTATTAGCAGGAAGGTTTTCAATTCCATTATCAAATAATGATAAGATCCTTTTCTCATATGATCCTGTAGTTATACTAACTTGTGGTGCAAGGATGGCTGGAATAAGTATTGGTCTTAAAAGGTTTTTCAAAAAAAATTTTAATAACTTATTTAATATTCATATACAAAATCCAAAATTATTAATTCATAATTTTGATTTATTAGTTATACCTGAACATGACAATGTATCTGGTGATAACATTATTTTAAGTAGAGGGAGTCTTCACGAAATTAATAAAAGAAGTTTGAAAAAATTCCATGAAAAGATTTCCTCCAAAAAACTAAAAGATTTAAAAAACCATATAGTTGTGCTTGTTGGTGGAAGCACTAAAAATCAAGTAATTACTGAAAATAGAGCAAACGACTTTATTCATGAGATAAAAAGAATACATGCACTTTTTGAATGCAAAATTGTTGTTTTACCATCAAGAAGAACACCAGACTTTATTATTAATAAATTAAAGAATATAGGTGTCGATGATTTTGAAATGGTTGAGGGTTTAAATGAATTTGAAAATCCTTATCCAGGAATAATTTTTAATTCAAAATTGATCTTAGTTACAACAGATTCAATAAATATGCTATCTGAAGCAACAAGCTCAGGAAAGCCTGTTTTAGTTTTTGA
>CABYVI010000084.1 GCA_902522415.1 uncultured SAR116 cluster alpha proteobacterium
GTAAAGATAAAAATTAGAGCATGTCTTCTCGTTGTTTTAAACTAGATATCCTACCTCTAGTCATTGCACATACTCCTGACCTAGCAATTTCAACCTCACCCAAGGACTTCATTTGTTTTATAAATGCAGCAAGCTTTGATGATTTGCCTGTAATTTCAAAAACAAATGAGTCAAGAGTACTATCAATTGTATGGGCTCTAAAAGTTTGTGCAATTCTTAAAGCTTCAATTCGTTTGGAACCTGTATTGACAATTTTTACTAATGCTAGCTCTCTTTCTACATGAATAGAATTATCTGAGAGGTCGTCTACATCGTGTACAGGCACAAGTCTACCTAGCTGAGCTTTTATTTGCTCAATAACCATTGGTGTTCCACATGTAACAATTGAAATTCTTGAAATAGCATCTAAATTGTCAATTTCTGCAACAGTTAAACTCTCAATATTATAACCACGACCAGAAAACAATCCTACAACCCTAGCTAAAACTCCTGGTTCATTATCTACTAAAACAGATAGTGTACACCTAATCTCATCATTTTCTGTCATTATAGTTCCTTACTAAACTAAAACCATGCCATCTTTAGATACTTTACTATTCTGCTTATCATCAGGGCTGAGAAGCATATCATAATGAGCAGCTCCAGAGGGGATCATTGGAAAACAGTTTTCTTCTTTGGCAACCTGAATATCACACAAAACAGCTGTATCTGATTTTATCATTTCGTCTATAACTCCATCCAAATCATCTGTACTTTCAGCTCTTAGACCTTTTAAACCGAATGACTCAGCAAGCGCCTTGAAATCAGGCAATGATTCAGTGTAACTCTCAGAGTACCTTCCTCCATGAATTAATTGCTGCCATTGCCTTACCATACCCATCCATTGATTATTTATTATAAAAACTTTAACTGGCAATTTATATTGCTTTAAAGTTGATAATTCCTGCATATTCATTAAAAATGATGCCTCTCCAGAAATATCGACCACTAATTTACCTGGATGAGCTATTTGAACTCCCATTGCAGCTGGAAGTCCGTACCCCATTGTACCCAATCCTCCAGATGTCATCCACCTATTTGGTTTTGTGAAGCCATAATATTGAGCAGCCCACATTTGGTGTTGACCAACCTCAGTAGTTATATAAGTTTCCATATTTTTTGTTTTTTCATACAGTCTTTGAATTGCATATTGAGGTTTTATTATCTTATCTATTTGTTTGAATTCAAGGCATTTTCTAGAACGCCATTCATTAATTTGATTTAACCATATGCCTATTCTATTTTCTGATCGTTGGAATTTTAATTTTTTTATTGCCTTTATTAATTCCTGAAGTGCAGAAGTAGCATCCGAGACAATCGGTATATCAACAGAAACGGACTTATTAATTGAAGATGGATCAATATCAATATGAATTTTTTTGGAATTTGGAGAAAATTCTTTAAGGTTTCCTGTAATTCTATCGTCAAATCTAGCACCAATGTTAAGCATAACATCACAATTATACATCGAGAGATTAGCCTCATATGTTCCATGCATACCAAGCATTCCTAAAAATAATTTATTATCGCAGGGTAATGCACCAAGTCCCATTAATGTTAAGGTTGTCGGTATACCTGTTATTTCAACAAGTTCTAAAAGTAATTTTGAAGCCTGAGGACCAGAATTAATTAGACCCCCACCTCCATAAATAATAGGTTTTTTTGCTTTAACCAAAAGTTTTGCAACTTCAGCAATTTTATTTTTGTCTGGATTAGTTGAAGGTTTGTATCTCCTTCCATGTCTGTCTTGCCTACTGATATAATTGCATTCTGCTAATTGAATATCTTTTGGAAGATCAACTACTACAGGACCTGGCCTACCTGTCCTTGCAACATGGAACGCTTCATGAAGTGTTGAACATAATACATCACTATCTTTTACCAAATAATTATGCTTTGTACACGGTCGAGTTATACCAGTTGTATCGGCTTCCTGAAAAGCATCATTACCAATTAAATGTGTTGGAACTTGGCCTGAAAGACATACTATAGGTATTGAGTCCATAAGAGCATCTGTTAATCCAGTAACTGCATTAGTTGCACCAGGCCCTGAAGTTACCAAAACAACGCCGACTTTCCCTGTTGAGCGTGCATAGCCCTCTGCAGCGTGAACTGCAGCTTGTTCGTGTCTAACTAGAATATGTTTTATGCTGTTAGACTGAAACAAAGCATCATAAATAGGAAGTATTGCACCTCCTGGATAACCAAAAATAACTTCCACACCTTGTTCAGTTAGGACTTTCAAGAT
>CABYVI010000085.1 GCA_902522415.1 uncultured SAR116 cluster alpha proteobacterium
TATATTGAAGGAAATATTTTATATAATGGCTACCCCTTAATAGACATTATTGATGGCTATACGAAATTGGATTTAAATTCATTTAATAAAGTTTCAACATTAACTTCAATTATTAAAACTAAAGAGTTTGAAGCTGTAGGCATAAAAATGACGCCAAGCTTAGAAAACATTTTAAGAGACACATCTGAAGATGCTCGTAAAAAATGTGGACGAATTGCAAAGCCATCAAGCTGGTTGGTTTTTGTGTCATCAAGCAATAATAAAAGAATTTTGGAAATTCAAGAATGTTACATTAAGAAATTTAAAGAAGCATCTCCTGATGTATGGTTAACATTTAAGATTCTTGCTTTAAGTATTTCATCAATAAGCAAGCAAATTATTTCTGATGAAGAAAGAAATATTTTTGAAAAGAAGGAAAAAGAACAAAAACTTTTGTTTGAAGAAAAAGAAAAAGAACAAAAACTTGCAGACGCTGAAGCTTTAAAAATCTCGCAAAAAGAAAATCGTGCAAGATTAAAGGCCAATGCTTTACGTATTAAAAAAGAAAAAGAAGAAGCAAAAATAATTAAAAATAATAAAATTTTAGAATATCAAAATAAATTTGAAAGTTTATTGAATCAAATCGAAAATGACTTACTGAATGATGGTTTTGTTAATAGATACAACCAAATTCTGTTTACTGAAAATTCATCTAAAATAAGCAAGACAATATCTGGCGACGAGTTAGCAAAATCAGATATAGATGGAAAACTATTTTTTGATGATTTTCCTTTAGAAGAAATTTTAGAAAATAAAGATAGTTATAAATCATTAAAAAAACTTTCTACCATGGTAGCACATATTAAGAATGAAAATTTTGAAGCTTTCGGAATTAGAATGACTAGCGGTATGGAGAAATTATTTGATGAAGCGTCTAGCAAAGCTAGAAATGAGTGTGGAAGAATTGCAAAACCTTCAGAATGGCTTGTTTTTTTACTTTCTAGTTCTGATAGTGATGTCTTGAAAATTCAAAAATGCCATTCAAATGTTTTTCGATCTTTTTCAAATGAGGTTTGGGATTCATACAAAACACTCGGGTTATCTTCAAATTCAATAATTGAGTATTTAAATAATTAATATGTTTAAATTTAAAACTTTCATTTTGTATTTAGTGACCTTGATCTTTTTTGGAAATCAAGTTTTTGCTAATCAGATATTTAATTTAATAATCAAGTTGGACCTATCAAAAATGGTCGGAGTGGGACTAGCAAGGTAAACAAAATCAATGACTTATTTTGATTTGTGACAGCAATGTTACAGATACTATTGTTGAGTAGTTGTAGGATTTAGAAACTTTCAACACCAAGCCATTGATAGAAACCTTTTCTCTTGGGTGCTAAAATTTCTAATATAGCATTTAGCCAATCAAAAAAAGTATGGGTTTTATAAGTTGGTTTTGGTTTAGATTTCTTTTAATTTCCTTATGTGATAACTACCCACTTTAAAATTTAATATTTTTCTATAACCTAATAAATTTTTATTAAGTATAAATACTAGATTAAATGGATATAAATAAAAAATTTTTAAATATTTTAAATTTTAAAGACAAAATTCAAGTTTTGGATATTGGTGCAGCTGCAATTTCAGAAACTCCTATATATAAAATTTTATATGATAAATCCTTATGTATTTTGCATATTTTTGAAGGGGATAATAGACATATAGAAAAATTAAAAGAAATTTATTCGAATAATGTAAAATTTTATAATGATTTTTTATTCGATGGTTCCACACAAAAAGTTTATGTAGCATCACCGGGAAGTGGAATGACATCTTTATTTAAGCCCAAATTAAATGCTTTAAAATTTTTTAACGGTTTTGAAGATATTGGTAAAATTCATAAAATTAATGCTATCCAAACAAAAAGTTTGGATAGCATTAAAATACTACCAAATATTGATTTTATGAAATTAGATATACAAGGTTCTGAACTTACTGTTTTGAAAAATGGAATAAAAAAAATTAATGATTGTTTGGCAATCCAATTAGAAGTCCCCTTCTTTTGTTTATATGAAAATCAACCAAGTTTTGGTGAGGTGGATTTTTGGATGAGAAGTCAAGGATATATTCCACATAAATTTTTAGAAATTAAAAGATGGTCAATAAGCCCAACAATTATTAATAAAAATTTTCGATACCCTGGCAATCAATTACTTGAAAGCGATATAATTTATATCAAGGATCCTTTAGAAATTAAAAAGCTATCAAAAGAACAATTGAAAAAATTTTGTA
>CABYVI010000086.1 GCA_902522415.1 uncultured SAR116 cluster alpha proteobacterium
CCTTTTGAAGATCCACGTTTATATGACTGGTCTGAAAAAGGTAATATGGGAAGAATGTTACTGGAAACTTTAATTAGATATACTAATGATTTTACTTTCGAACCGATGCTTTTGGAAAGCTGGTCAGTCAACGATGATGCAACTCAATACACATTAAACGTCCGAAAAGGTGTTAAATGGAGTAATGGCGATGAATTTAATGCTGATGATGTTGTTTTTAACTTTAACCGTTGGTGTGAAGCTGGGGTTGAGGGTAATTCAATGGCTGCAAGAATGGGTCCATTAGTTGATGAAAATACTAAGAAAGCCATTGATGGTGGAATTGTAAAACTAGATTCTCATACAGTTCAGTTGAACTTACCTGCACCTGATATTACAATTGTTCCTGGAATAACAGACTATCCAGCTCTCGTCGTTCACAGAAATTTTGAAACAGACGGTGGAAACCTAATGGAAAACCCGGTTGGAACTGCTCCATGGAAATTAATTTCACATGAAGTTGAAACTGCAGCTGTTTTTGAAAAGCGTGGTAACATTGATAGCAGTGGTGCATTCACCAAGTATTGGGGTGACGAGCCTTATCTGGACCGCCTTGAATTTACTGATTATGGAACTGATCCGGCTGGCGAAATCGCTGCGTTTGAAGGCGAAGATTGCCATGTGAACTATCAGACAACTGGTGATTATATTGATGTTCACGAAGGTCTTGGAATGAATATTGTAGAAGCTGTTACTGCTGCAACTGTTATTGCCAGAGTAAATATCGGTGTGAAACCTTACGATAATAAAAAAGTAAGGAATGCATTACAGATGGCATGTGACAATCAAGTTGTAACTGATATTGGATTTCAAGGCAGAGGTTCTGCGGCTGAAAATCACCATGTTTGTCCAATTCATCCAGAATATGCAGAACTTCCTAAAAAGGCGGTTGATAAAGCTGGTGCAATGGCTCTTCTTAAAGAGGCCGGTGCTGCAGATTTTGAACATGAACTAATTTCTATTGATGATCAGTGGAGAAGAGATGCGACTGACGCTGTCGCTGAAGAATTGAGAAATGCAGGGATCAAAGTTAAGAGAACTATAATCCCTGGTTCATCATTTTGGAATAACTGGCTTCAATATCCATACTCAACAACAAGTTGGAATCAGAGACCATTAGGAGTTCAAATTTATGCATTAGCATATAAGAGTGGTGTTGCATGGAATGAAACAGCTCATTCTAATGCTGAATTTGATGATCTACTATCTCAATCACTTAAAATTGCTGATGCAACAAAACGAAGTGAACTTATGGCTAAAATGGAGGCTATACTTCAAGATTCAGGCATTATGATTCAGCCTACTTGGAGAAAGTTATATAGAACGGTAGCACCAGGAGTAAATGGCATTACTGGGATGCACCCTTCATATGAAATGCATTTCGAGAAAGTTTGGCTTTCTTAAAAAAACCATTAAGCAGAGGAAAGAAATTTTCCTCTGCTCTCTTTTAATTAAATTAATTCAAATTAATTAATGATTTTATTTATTCTAAAACGTTTATTTGTTATTGCATTAACACTTTTGTGTTTGTCTTTTATTGTTTTTTCACTTGTAACTATTGAACCAAATTTAAAAAAATTAGCATTAAACCAAGCTAACATGCGAATGGAAGAAGAAGCTGTTCAATCTTGGCTTGAAAAAAATGGTTACAAAAGGCCATTGTTAGTCCAATATACTGAGTGGCTAGGAAATGCTGTTACTGGTGACTTTGGATATTCAACGCATTTTAGAAAACCTGTTAATGAGGTTGTTTGGCCTAAACTTGGCCATACAGGCATTCTAATGTTTTGGGTGTTATTAATAACTATTCCGATATCCTTAGTCATAGGTGTTATATCTGGCATGCGAGAGGGATCGAAAACTGACCGTTCATTATCTGTATTTTCAATTGTTACTACATCAGTACCGCAATATGTTAGCGGAATTTTACTAACGATAATCTTGTCATCCTGGCTTGGTTTATTGAAAGGTGTAGCTAAAGCAGGAAATATTACATTAGAAAATTTTACATTACCAGTTCTTACAATTGTTTTATACGACATTGGTTATATTGCAAGGATGACTAGAGCTTCAATGGTTGAAGTGATGAGTACATTGTATATTCGGACTGCTAGACTTAAAGGAATGCCTTTTATGTCTGTTGTTTTAAAACATGCGCTTCGCAATGCTCTTATTGCGCCGTTTACTGTAATTATGCTTCAATTTCCCTGGCTTTTAACTGGAGTTGTAAT
>CABYVI010000087.1 GCA_902522415.1 uncultured SAR116 cluster alpha proteobacterium
GTAATTGACGTTCCTCCGGAAAGTCAAGTTCATCGTCAAGTAGTAAGAAAAGCACTCGATGATAGAGAAGTAAGAATTGATCCAGTAGTTAATCTTTACTTTTTAGAAGTTAGAGAACCAGATATGCATGACCCATCTGGTGACTTTCAAAGATTAATAGAAGCACTTCAAAATCAATGGGGTTTTGATAACAAAAATGATATTACTGCTGACTTATCTGTTCATCAAAAATTACAAGACGTTCTTAGGAAAGGCCAATGGAAGATTACAATAGCTTTAAGGTCAGGTAATAGAGTTATAGGTATCTGGCCCGGTCTAAAGGAACAGGTGTTTGGGGCGGCTGTTGATCTAGGTTCAACTACTATTTCAGTTCATCTTGTAAATTTGCATACGGGAAGAACAATTTCTTCATCAGGGGGCATGAATCCTCAAATTAGATTTGGTGAAGATCTAATGAGCCGGGTTTCTTATATTATGATGAATCCTGGAGGTGAAAAAGATTTATCACAGGTTGTACAAAATGGTGTTGAAGAACTAATAAAAAGTGCAGCAGAATCTGTATCTTTAGATTTTAATGATATATTAGAGATTGCATTTGTGGGAAATCCTGTAATGCATCATTTATTATTAGGAATTAATCCGACAGAATTAGGAGGGGCTCCTTTTGCTCTGTCAACTGATAGCTCTTTTGAATGTTTAGCAAAAGAGGTTAATATTAATCTTAATTTAGGTACAAGGTTATATGGTTTACCTTGTATTGCGGGACATGTTGGCGCAGATGCAGCGGCAGCAACGCTCGCAGAAGAGCCTTACAAAAATGACTTTTATTCACTAATAATTGATGTTGGGACAAATGCTGAAATTATTCTTGGTAATAAAGAAAGGACTTTAGCAGCATCATCACCTACAGGCCCCGCATTTGAAGGGGCTCAAATAACTTGTGGGCAAAGAGCTGCAACAGGGGCTATTGAGAGAGTTAGGATAGATAAATCAACACTAGAGCCAAAGTTTTGTGTTATTGGAAATGATGGATGGATAGATAACAATAGCTTGAAGAATGGACACTCTGAATTAGAAATAACCGGGATATGCGGATCAGGTATAATTGAAGTATTAGGCGAGATGTACTTATCAGGAATCCTAACAAGAGACGGAATTATAAATGGTGAGTTAAGTGAAAAGAGTCAACGTATAGAAAAAAATGGAAGAACTTATAGTTACAGATTATCTGAAAAAGTTTCAATAACTCAAAATGATGTTCGTGCTATCCAACTAGCTAAGGCAGCTTTACACGCTGGTTTTAAATTATTAATGGATAAAATGGGCATAGATGAAGTCGAGAAAGTTATGCTTGCTGGAGCGTTTGGAAGTCACATTGATCCAAAATATGCTATGATACTTGGAATGGTTCCAGATTGTAATTTTTCATCAGTTTCGTCAGTGGGTAATTCAGCTGGTGCAGGAGCAAGACTAGCACTTTTGTCAATTGAAAAAAGGTCAGAAATAGAAAAGCTAGTTCAACAAGTCGAGAAAATTGAAACTGCGGTAGAGCCAAAATTTCAAGATCATTTTGTTGAAGCTATGGCTTTCCCTCATAAAACAAATCCATATTTAAAACTAGGTTCACAGGTTGACTTACCTTCAGTTACACAATCTACTGATACATCTCAAAAAAATAGAGGAAGAAGAAGAAAAAGGTAAGGCTTATTTAGATATATTATACTCTTCCATCATACCCTCTATCAAAACTTTATATTTAGAATTTCCCTTTGAGCCCAAAATTTTATTCCATATTTTAAATGCTATATCTTTTCGATTATTTTGGATAGCTGTCAGACCTGCCAAATAAAGTGCATCTTCTTGAGAGGGGTTAACCTCTAATACCTCTTTTATTAGTTCTCGTGATTGTGATGTAACAATGCCAAATGCTTGTTGTGTAAGTTTTTTTGCAAGGGTTATTTTCAATTCTAAGTTCTTATTATCTAAAGAGGAGAGCTTTTCTAGTGCAAAAATTTCTGCTTTTAAATTTCCAGAATTATTACCTAAAACAGCAAGTTTTAAATAAA
>CABYVI010000088.1 GCA_902522415.1 uncultured SAR116 cluster alpha proteobacterium
ATAATTTTTATATTTTTTTCATTTTTTAGTTCGTTTACCAAATCTTCCAAATTGATGTTTGCATTGGTAAGTTGGTTTTCTTTTATTTTTAAATTGTATTTTATATTATTACTGTCTTGAGTTGCTATAAGTTGATTTTTTTGAACTCTGTCACCAATTTTTATTTTCTCCATAACAATAGCCCCATTTGTGACTGAAGAAATTACACTAGTTAGACTTGATACAACCTTTCCTTGAATATCCTTTGTTAATGACAGCTTCTCTTTAACTGGTTTTTCAATAACTACAGATGATGCTCTATTCCCACCACCCCAATTTTGAGAGAAACCAGAAGGAATAAAAAAAACTATGATAATACCTGTTAAAAAAAACAGTCTACCTATTTTTATAGATTTTTCTTGTAAGAAAATTTTAAAGTTAAACATTATTTGATTATCCTAGATTTAATAAGCCTAAATATAGTTTATAAGTTATTGTTTAGTATTTGTGAAATTATTATTACTTTTCAGGAATTAATCCCTTGGGATTAAATCTTAATACTAAAACTAAAATCAGTCCCAATGTTAAGTAACGCATATATGCTGCAGAATTAAGCATATGGTTTCTAAATGCACTATCATCTGAAAACCCAGAAGTTAAAAAGTCCATTAAAAACAGACCTATATACTCAACTTCAACCCAGAAAAACCAGATAATAAAACCGCCTAAAATGGCACCCATATTATTTCCTGCTCCACCAAGAATAACCATAACCCAAATAATAAAAGTAAATCTAAGTGGGTGATAGTTTGTGGGCGTCAATTGACCATCTAAAGTAACTAGCATTGCTCCTGCTATTCCACACACAGCAGATCCCAAAATAAAAACTTGAAGGTGCCTTGTCTTCACATCTTTACCCATAGACTCAGCAGCTACCTCATTGTCTCTAATAGCTCTCATCATTCTCCCCCAAGGAGAATTTAAAGCCTTCTCACAAAGCCAATAAAGAATAAATAGAACAACTAAAAATAAGACTGTGTAACATATTTTTACAAATAAAGTAGATGCATCCACTACATCAATACCAAAAGCTTGAGACCAATAAATAAAATTAGAGCTCTGTTGAAGATCAATTTCATAGGGAACTGGCCGAGGCAAACCAATTACATTTTTTACTCCTCTAGCAAGCCAATCTTCATTTTTGATTATAAAAATAATTATTTCGGAAACGCCAATAGTGGCAATTGCCAAGTAGTCTGACCTTAGCCCCAAAGCAATTTTTCCTATTAGCCATGCAGCTATTGCTGCTAATAATCCACCAACTGGCCATGACAAAATCACAGGCAAACCAAGACCGCCAAGATAACCCTCTGCAGCAGGATTAATTTTTTCAATTGCTTCAACTGCAGGATCAAAAATAAAGCGATAAATAAAAAAACTTCCTACTAAAAGAATGGTAATGATCATAGGCCTATATTTCGAGCCCTTAACATAATTCCAAACAAAGATAGCAGAAAGTATACTTAATGCTCCAAAAACAAGGGCTAATATTACTCTAAGCCCACCTACAGCCCAAGCATCGTAAACTGGTGGGGCAGATATTATAACGGTTGCCAGTCCTCCCAATGCTACAAATCCCATGATACCTAGATTAAATAAACCAGCATAGCCGTACTGAATATTTACACCTAAAGACATTATAGCTGATATTATACACATATTTAGTATCATTAGAGCTACGTTCCAGCTTTGAAAAAAACCAACTGTTGCTATTAAAGCTAACATGATTAAGTAAAGATAAAAATTCTTACTCATACTGATTTACCTCTAAAAATACCAGTTGGACGAAAAATCAATACTAAGAGTAAAATTGAGTAAGAAACTACAAATTTATAGTCAGTTGAAATCAATTGAACTAAACTTGTAGGCTCTAAATTTTCTGGCAAAAGATAAATCAAAACTTTTTTAAAAGCGTAAGTTATAATTACTTCTGAAAAAGCTATAATATATCCCCCAACTATAGCGCCTAGAGGATTTCCTAACCCACCTAAAATTGCAGCAGAAAAGCTTGGC
>CABYVI010000089.1 GCA_902522415.1 uncultured SAR116 cluster alpha proteobacterium
TCCATTTCTAACTTCTTCTATTTCCTTTGATATTGAAATCATAGCATTACAAAATCTATCAAGCTCTGAAATTGGTTCTGACTCTGTTGGTTCAACCATAAGAGTATTAGGAACGGGCCATGACATAGTCGGAGCATGGAAACCATAATCTATTAATCTTTTAGCTATGTCTTCATTAGAAATATTGGTATCAGATGTAATTTGATTAATATCAAGAATACATTCATGAGCCACCAAGCCCTTTTCATCTGAAAAGAGAATAGGGTAATAAGCACTCAGTCTCTTTGCTACATAATTTGCTGAAAGAACAGCTGTTTTAGTAGCTTCTCTTAATCCGTGTTCACCCATCATTGCAATATATGACCACGAGATAGGTAAAATCCCAGCACTACCAAAAGTAGTTGCTGAAATAGCATTATTACCGCTTAAAGTATTATTTGGTAAAAACGGAATTAAGTGTTTTTTAACTGCAACAGGCCCTATTCCAGGACCCCCTCCACCGTGTGGAATGCAAAAAGTTTTATGAAGGTTAAGGTGACTAACATCTGCCCCAATCTCAGTAAGTGACACAAGGCCTATTAATGCATTTAAGTTCGCTCCGTCTACATAGACTTGTCCCCCATTGTCATGAATTATCTCACATGCTGATTTTATTTCTTTCTCAAAAACTCCATGCGTAGAAGGGTAAGTGATCATCATTGCTGCAAGATTAGCACTATTTTCTTTTGCCTTTTTATTAAGGTCATCGATATCGATATCACCATTTTTATCACAAGAGACAACTACAACTTTCATTCCAGCCATAATGGCGGAAGCAGGATTGGTTCCGTGAGCTGAAGATGGTATTAAGCATATATCTCTGTTTTGTTCACCGTTAGCCTTATGAAATTGTCTTATGGCCATAAGGCCAGCAAATTCACCTTGTGATCCGGCATTTGGTTGAAGTGAAATGCCATCGTAGCCAGTAAGTGTGCACAGCCAATGTTCAAGTTCATCAATCAATTTTCTATAGCCCAGAGTTTGATCTTCTGGAGCAAAAGGGTGAATGTTAGAAAATTCTGGCCAAGTAACTGGTATCATTTCAGTAGCAGCATTTAATTTCATAGTACAAGATCCCAGTGGTATCATAGTTCTGTCCAGAGCAAGATCTCTATCTGAAAGATGACGGATATATCTCAGCATTTCTGTCTCAGAGGTAATTGATGAAAAAATACTATGCTCTAACAAAGGCATATTCCTTTTTTGAGAATTTTTAATCTCAAAACTTTCTACATTTTTAGAAATGCTTTCGATTTTAAATATGCTTTTTAATTTTTCTATAGTCTGATCATCTGTAAGCTCATCAAAACTCAGTGAAATTGCATTGTCCAGTTTTCTAACATTAATTCCTTCATTTAAAGCACTTAAAATATAATCTTCAGTTTTATTTCCAGTTTCCAATACTATTGTGTCGAAGAAATTTTCATGTCTTACCTCAAATCCAGAATGATTTGCTAAGCTTGCAAAGTGAGAAGCATATTTATTTATTCTAGTAGCAATTCTTTTAAGGCCATCTGGTCCATGCCATATTCCATAGAGACCGGCCATAATGGCCAACAAAGCTTGCGCAGTACATATATTTGAAGTTGCTTTTTCCCTTCTTATATGTTGTTCACGTGTTTGAAGGGCTAACCTATATGCCTTTAATCCTGTCTTGTCTTGAGAAACCCCAACTAATCTTCCAGGCATTTTTCTACTAAACTTTTCTTGTGTGGCAAAATATGCAGCATGTGGTCCACCAAAACCCATTGGGACCCCAAATCTTTGTGTTGTTCCTACCGCAATATCTGCGCCTAATTCACCGGGGGATTTTATTAAAGATAGAGAAAGCAGATCAGCCACAAGTATAACCATAGTTCCAGCTTCTTGTATTTTTTTAATCTCGTTCTTAAAATCTTTAATTTTTCCTTCAGTATTTGGGTATTGAAAAATTACAGATGAACAATCTGTTAGGTCTTCATTTTCGGGTTCTTCTGAAATGATTAATTCTATTCCAA
>CABYVI010000090.1 GCA_902522415.1 uncultured SAR116 cluster alpha proteobacterium
TTTTAAAGTTTTGTTCGCGCATTAATGATAACATCTTTTACTCACTAAAATTAAATTAAAATTATTTTAATTACTCAGCTGGTAACTGGAAAAATTTAAAGAAATCACCTGTTGGATTAATGACCATAGTATCATCTTGACCAAATGACTTCTTATAAGCTTCCATTGACCTGTAAAATCTAAAGAATTCAGCATCTTGACCAAATGCATCAGCATAAATTCTGATTGCCTCTGCATCCCCTAATCCTCTTATTTCTTGAGATTTTCTTGCTCCTTCAGCTACTGTAACAACCCTTTGTTTTTCTGCTGATGCTCTAATTTTTTGCGCTTCCTCTTCACCAGTCGCTCTAAATTCTCGTGCTATTCTTTCACGTTCAGAAATCATTCTTGCAAAAATAGCCTGACTAGTAACTTCAGGATAGTCTGCTCTTCTAATTTGAATATCTATAATTTCCATACCTAGTGTTCTAGCTTTTATATTAACTTGATCTCTAATATTTTTAGTAACATCATTTCTTTTCTCAGAGAGTATGTCATTAAACGCACGTGAACCTAATTCCTCTCTTAAAGCTGAATCAATTATTGTATCAAGTTGTTTTCTAGCTTCAACTTCATTTCTAACTGACTGGAAAAACCTTAAGGGGTCTGTAATTTGAAAACGAGCATATGTATCAACTTTAAGACGTTTTTGGTCTTTTAAAATTGCCTCTTCTCCGTCATCTGGTATGAAACTCAAAACTCTTTTTTCAAAAAATATAACATCTTGGATAAAAGGTAATTTAAATTTTAAACCAGGCTCACTAACAGTTCTTTTTGGTTCACCAAATTGAACAACCAAAGCTTGCTGTGTCTCATTGACAATATATAATGCACTTGATGCTGTTCCAAATATAGCAATAAAAAGAACTATCAAAATAATATTTAATCTACTCATTAGTTACCTCCACTTCTAATAGTGCGGCTTTTGTTATTTAATTCTGGGAGAGGAAGAAACGGTAAAACACCAGATTGACTTACCTCTGTATCAATAATTACTTTATTTACATTACCAAGTATCTCTTCAAAAGTTTCCAAGTATATCCTTTCGACGGTAACATCCTTTGACATTAAATAACTTTCATATATATCGTTAAATCTTGAAGCATCACCCTTAGCCCTATTTACGATTTCAGCCGAGTAAGCTTCAGCTTGGGCAACTAGTTGTGCTGACTCTCCTCTAGCTCTTGGGACCACATCATTAAAGAAAGCCTCAGCTTCATTTATTAATTTATCTCTTTCTTGTCGAGCTCTTTGAACATCATTAAATGCGTCAATAACATCTTCACTTGGTGGATTAACACTAAGTAATTGCACGTCTCTTATTTCGATACCCGCTCCGTAGTCATCTACAAGCAATTGTAATTTTGTTTTTGCTTCAGATTGAATAGATTCTTTTGCATCAGTTAATGCACTTTCGATTTTTGTTTGGCCTATAATGCCTCTCATAACTGATTCAGCAGCTACCTTTACTGTTTCTTCTGGATCCTGCAGGTTAAATAAAAAGTCTTCAGCTAGTGAGATTTTCCACATAACTCTAAAATCAATATCGACAATATTTTCATCACCAGTAATCATTTTTGATTCACTTGAGACATCTCTCCTTGCATTAGAATTACCATCTAGTGTTCTAAACCCTATATCAATTCTGTTAACGCTTGTTACTTGAGGTAAAAGGACACTCTCAATAGGACTAGGTAAATGGTAGTGAAGACCTGGTTGAGTAGTTCTTAAATAATCGCCAAACCGCAAAACAACACCTTGTTGTTGAGTTCCCACGCTGTAAAAGCCAGATAACAGCCAAATTACAAATATAATAAAGATAACCAACATTATAAATCGGTTGCCATTAGGTCCAGAAGGGTAAAACTTTTTGAATCTATCTCTAATATTTTTAATTATATCGTCTAAATCAGGATTATTATTTTGGTTAGAACCACTTCCCCAAGGATTATTTCCACCAGACCCACCATTGTTGGATCCAGAG
>CABYVI010000091.1 GCA_902522415.1 uncultured SAR116 cluster alpha proteobacterium
TTTTAAAAGAAATAGGAGCCGAAGTTAAAATTGTTAAAAATGATGAATTAACTGCACGTCAAATAATATCTCTAAAGCCTGCAGGTCTTGTTATATCACCAGGTCCAGGTATTCCAGAAAATGCGGGCGTAACAATTGAATTAATCAAATCTGCAAAAAAAATGTTCCCTATTTTGGGAGTTTGTCTAGGTCATCAAGCAATTAATAATGCCTTTGGCGGACAACTCAAAAGGCTGGATCCACCAATTCATGGAAAATTATCTGAAATTTTTCATAATAATGATGGTATTTTTAAATCTATCAAAAATAAAAGCTTTAAAGTAACTAGATATCACTCTTTAGTAGCTAATCCAAAAACAGTTCCTAAGGATTTAATCGTTACTGCAAGTACAAAAGATGGTACTATTATGGGTTTAATGCACAAATACTTAAAAATTTATGGAGTACAGTTTCATCCTGAAAGTGTGCTATCATTAAATGGATATAGAATTCTCTCATCTTTTTTATTAGATTGTGGCTATGATATTTTAAGTGAAGAAAAATTTAACTTTTTAGAAAAAAAATTGATAGGAAATATAAATTGACCTCTGAAGATCCATTTAAACCGATAATTCATAAAATTTCAAAAAAACAACCATTAACAAAGAGTGATGCAGATACTGCATTTTCATTGATAATGAGTGGCTCTGTATCAAATTCACAAATTGGTGCTTTTTTAATGGGATTAAGTTTAACTGGTGAAACGTCAGATATCATCGCTTCAGGTGCAAACATGTTAAGACAAAATGCTATTAAAATTAATTCTGATGACAAAACGATTGATACTGTTGGCACTGGAGGTGATGGAGCGCATACACTTAATATTTCTAGTGCTGCTGCTTTTGTTGTAGCAGGCACAGGAATCAAAGTTGCTAAGCATGGAAGTAGATCTCTTTCAAGCAAATCTGGGGCAGCTGATGTTCTTTCTGAACTGGGTATTAATTTAGATTGTTCATTTGAGGTTGTTCAAAAAGCTCTAGATAATGTAGGAATTTGTTTTTTAATGGCGCCACGGCATCATGTGGCTATGAAGCATGTTGGGCCTGCAAGAGTAGAACTAGGAATACGAACTATTTTTAATTTACTTGGTCCATTATCAAATCCAGCATTTGTAAAGAGGCAAATGGTAGGTGTTTTTGATAAAAGATGGCTTCTCCCATTCGCTGAAGCTTTAAATAAAATGGGGTCATCAAATGCTTGGATTATCCATGGAAGAGATGGTTTAGATGAGGTGTCTTTAAGTGAAGTAACTGATATTGTTCAGCTTAAAGATGGTGTTATTTCAGAACATACAATAGATCCTGAAATTTATGGTTTTAAAAAAAATACACTTGAATCAATCAAAGGAGGAGACCCTAAGTATAATGCAATTGAGTTAAGACAATTGCTTGAAGGAAAACAAGGAGCATACAAAGATATTGTCTTGCTAAACTCAGCTGCAGCCATTGTCGGAACAGGACATGAGACAAAGTTTGAAATTGCTTTAGAGAGATCAAAAAATTCTCTTGAAGATGGAAAAGCTCTAAAAAAATTAGACGAACTAATTTATATTACAAATAATTGAACCTAAATGTCTGATATTTTAAAAAAAATAACTGAATTTAAAAAAAAAGAAATATTAGAGCTTAAAAATAGATATAAAATAATAGATTTTGTAGAGTTGTCATCTTCTCAAGAAAGACCAAGAGGTTTTATCAAAAAACTAATTAGTTCTAATAAAAAAGGTTTTGGATTAATTGCAGAATTAAAAAAAGCTTCACCATCACAAGGAATAATTAGAGAAAGTTTTAGTCCAGAGAAAATAGCATTGGATTATAAAATTGCAGGTGCAAGTTGTCTATCAATTTTAACTGACCAAAAGTTTTTTGCTGGTAAAAATGAATATTTGCAAAATGTTAAAATTACAACTGATCTTCCTATTCTAAGAAAAGATTTTATTGTAGATGAAATACAAATTTATGAAAGCAGATCTATTGGT
>CABYVI010000092.1 GCA_902522415.1 uncultured SAR116 cluster alpha proteobacterium
GCCATCATTAAACTTTATAGCAACTGCGTAATTACCAACTGGCTCAATTTTTTCAATTTTTATATTAGATTTACCAGAAGGAGTTTTTTTTTGATTGGGTGCGTGCCCTTGAACTTCAGCAGATGGGCTTTCAACTCTTAATAATTCAGATGATAATTTACCAGAAAATTTATCATCAAATAACACTTTTAATTCAGATTTATTTTTGTTAAGTCGTATTTCTGTTACTTTAACCATAAAGATTTATTTATCGTCTAAAATTTTTCTTGCCTCTTCTTCAAGCATTATCGGTATCCCATCACGGATAGGGTACGCAAGCCCAGCTTGTTTACTAATTAATTCGTTTTTTTCTTTATTGTATTCTAAATCACCTTTAGTAACTGGACACACCAGTATTTCTAAAAGTTTTGGGTCAACTTTATTTTGATTAGTGTTTTCTGACATTTTGATTATTTTCTCCAAATACACTCATTTCCAGAATTACTTTCATCAGGCTAGCTCTATCAGTTAAACAGTTTGCTTCCAAAAGAGATTGTTTTTCAGCATCACTAAATGGACAAAGCATTGCTAAAGTCGTGATCAATTTTTCATCCTCACACTTCTCGATTGCCTTCCAATCAGCAGAAAGACCTTTTATATCAAAATATGTTCTAAGAGTTTCAAAGAAACCATTGCGTTCAATTTTTATATTATTTGGTTTCATGTCATCTAAGAACTCTGAAAAATCTACAGCCATTCTTTTATAGCCACCTTTTTCTTCTAAATCTTCATTTAATCTGCATCTAATAATACCAGAAAGGGAAATTAAAAATCTCCCGTCTAGTGTTTCTTCAAAAGAAATTAGTTTACCTGCACAAGCAAGTTTATAAACATCAGAACCATTTTTTTCCTTTGAAGCTGGCAAAGTCATAACTATCATTCTATGTGAAGTGGCAATTGTATCTTTTACCATCTGGACATATCTTGGTTCAAAAATATTAAGCGGCAAAATTCCACCTGGAAGAAGCAAAGCTCCTTGTAAAGGGAAAACTGGTAGACTCTGTGGGAGTTCGTTGCTATCAATACTAAATCTAGGAATCTTAACCTCCAAATTACAATTATCTAAACAATATAGAGGATAGACGTTTTCTTGCGCTAACTACAATTGGATCTTGTAATCCTATTGCGGAAAAAAACTCAACTAATTGCTTTCTTGCTGCTTCTTCATTCCAATTTCTATCAAAATTAATTGAATCCAAAAGGCAGTCTAAAGCACCTTCAATTTCACCAGCACCGTATAGAGCAATTGCTAATTCTTGTCTAGATTCCATATCATTTGGATTGCTTTCAATCTTCATTCTTAATTCCGATGTTTTTGAAGAAGCTCCTTCAGCCTTTAATGTCAAATCAAGAGCTGCAATAGCCTCTTTCACTATGTTGTCCTCTTTTATTTTATCTTCAATTGAACTTATAAAATCTGAAGCAGCTTCATACTTTTTTAACCCAATTAAAGATCTTATATAACCTGAAATAGCTTCTTTTTTTTCTGCGTCAATGGATAATATAGTCTCAAATACTTCGCCAGCATCTGCATAGTTCTTTTCTTTATACAAAGAGTCTGCATTTTCTAACATTTCATCAATATTTGGGCCACTTTTATTAAGATCTGAAACTTTTTTTACAAAATCATTGATTGCAGATTCAGGTTGTGCACCCATAAATCCATCCACAGGTTGGCCATCTACAAAAGCATAAACTGTAGGAATAGATTGCACCCTAAGTTGAGCAGCAATAGCTTGATTTTCGTCAATATTAACCTTAGCTAAAATTACTTTACCATTAGTACCACTAACAGCTTTTTCAATATTAGGACCAAGTTCCTTGCATGGACCACACCAAGGGGCCCAAAAATCAACTATTACGGGAGTAGATTTTGATAACTCGACAACTTCTTCCATAAAATTTTCAGATGTAACATCTTTTATGTTATTTGTGTTGGAACTTGTATTTGTGTCTGTATCACCGATTAGCATA